>JBILWF010000326.1:0-4291 GCA_044370075.1 Chthoniobacteraceae bacterium
TCTTGCTTGTCGGGGCCGGTGCGCGATGCACTCGAGCTCCGCATGCCATGGGACATTTTGCATGTGTCTCCGCTGCGGCGCGAGGAGTGCGCGCGCTTTATCACGGAGCATCTTGGAAAATACCGCAAGTCTCTCCCTCACCAGATTATACATCGCATCCTTGAGCATCCCCTCGCAGGAAACCCGCTTTTTTTGCGCACCCTGCTGGAGGAGTTGCGCGTATTTGGAATTCACGAAGAGCTCGGGGGCAGGGTTTCGCACTATTTGGCGAGCACCGCAATAGGTGACTTGTTTGAGCGGGTGCTGGAGCGCTTGGAGGGAGATAACGCGCGCGAGACCGTGAGGACCGTATTGGAAGTGTTGTGGGCCGCACGAGAGAGTTTTGCCGAAGATGAATTATTGCAGGTGTCCGGACTCCCCCCGGCCATTTGGTCGCCCATCCACAGCGCGCTGGATGAGTCCCTCATCGGCTCGGGCGGCCGCTTAGCCTTCAGTCATGACTATCTTCGCCAGGCTGTGGAGGACCGCTACCTGAAAACGGAGGAGGACCGCCGCCGCATTTGGCGGGATATGGCTCGATTTTGCGCCGAATCCATGAGGGACGGGCGTGCGGATCTTTCGCATTATGTCCGTCGCAATGCCGTTCGGCATTTTTTGCAAGCCGAGGCGTGGGACGACGCCGTTGCGGCACTTTCTGATTTGGAGTTTATCGGGTCGCGTGCCATTGCACAGGAGTTGCCCGAGATGCTCTCGGACTATTCCGACGCTGCGGCTCTGCTGCCGGAGGGCGAGGCGGAACGTGCCCGCGATGTTTCCCGCCAGAACGCGCTGGACCGTTATGCCCGAGAAGTCGCGGAATATTCCGCGGCGTGGTCACGCATCCGTGGAGGCGGCGGTGGGGCGGAGCCGCAAGCACCGCGCCCTCTGGAATGCGTGCGTCTTAAGACGCACGAACAGACCACGGAGGAGGTTCGCCGCATGACGGAGGCACCCGACCGGTTGGATGTGATCAGGGCGTTTCGGCTTTTCGTGGCCACCCATGTTGCTCCCCTTCACGCATACGCTGACAGGGCGGGATTTGTCTCAAATCTCGCGCAAAATGACGCCCCGGCCGGCCCCGTGCACGAGGCGGGCGTGCGTGCGCTTGCGCGGTGGACGGGGTTCAAACTTATCAGGCAGTTTGGCCCCGCCGAAAGGTACAATCCCGTACCGAATTGCTGCGCCATTTTGGAAGGCCATGACTCCCCCATCACGTGTATGGCATTCAGTCTCGACGGGCGGCTCATTGTTTCAGGAAGCGACGATGGAACAGTGCGCATCTGGGACACCCACACGGGCCAATGTATCCGGGTCCTCGACGCAGAACAGGGGGCGGTAGAGTCTCTGGCCCTCAGTGCGGATGGAAAACGTCTTGTTACCCTGAACTCTTTGGCGCTTCGTGTTTGGGACACCCACACGGGTGGGATACTTCACGTGCTTGAAAACAAGGAGCAGTGGGATGACGAGACCGGTGAAATTCTCGACTTCTCCGAGTGGCATCCGGGCGGTGCGAGCTGCGTGGCTTTGAGTGGCGATGGCGGCCTGATTGTTTCCGGGGGAATGACCCTAAAAATGTGGGATGGAAAAACTCTGGAACTGATTTCAACGCTTGAGGGGCACACTGATCCAATTCACACCCTCTGTCTGAGCGGATGCGGAAATAAAATTTTGTCAGTTAGTTCTGATTCCATCCGGATCTGGGAATTAACCCGGGAGGAATGCATCCTCTGCTTGGAGGGCAATTTTAATCCGGGGACCGTGGCACTGGGTGAGGATGGAACTTTGGTGGTGGGTGACGATGCGACACTGCGCGTTTTGGACGCGCGAACGGGTGAGTGCCTGCGCCTTCTCGAGGGGCACCAATCGGGTATCGCCGCCGTTGCGATGCACCCGAATGGAACCCTCCTGGTGTCGGGATCCTACGATAAAACCCTCCGCGCGTGGAATCCGCGCACGGGGGAATGCTTGCGTGTGCTGGAGGGGCTTGGCGGACGGATTCACAGGCTGGCGTTGCGGGCCGATGGAATCAGCCTCATTTCCGGGGGGCGTGACGGTGCAGTTTGGGTGTGGGACCTTGAGAACAGTCCCTTGAACCGGGCATTTTCCGCACACACAAACCGGGTGAATTCGCTCTGCCTGAACCGGGATGGAACCCGACTTTTGTCGGCCAGCACAGATCGCACGGTCCGCCTGTGGAGCGCGGACTGTTCCGAATGTCTGGGAGTTTTTGAAGGGCATGAGTCGGGCGTAGCCTGCGCACTTTTTTGCAACAACGATGCCCGCGTAGTCTCGGGAGACAGCGTGAATTCACTTCGCATCTGGGACAGCATAACCGGGGAGTGCCTCAGTGTGCTCAAAGGGTATGTCGATCCCGCTGACGAATCGGCGCGGTTTGTTGAATTGAGTGCGCACGCTGCCGGTTCGCTCGTCCTCACGGGAAGCTTACCTGTCGGGGAGCGTGAGGTGCAAATGAATGCGCCTAGGGAGGGAATGGTGGTTCAAATCTGGGACCTTGATACAGGACGCCGGCTCCATGTGTTTC
Source organism: Chthoniobacteraceae bacterium (assembly GCA_044370075.1). GTDB lineage: Bacteria > Verrucomicrobiota > Verrucomicrobiia > Chthoniobacterales > Chthoniobacteraceae > Chth-196. Next base: position 2,582 of record JBILWF010000326.1, read on the forward strand.
ACCCGCGCCACTCGTGGGTGCTTTCCCTGGATCAAAGCCCGAATTCGCGAGAGATCCTTTCGGGAGGCAACGACGGGTCGGTTCGCTTGTGGGATTCAGAAAGCGGCGAGTGTCTTCGCGTTTTGGCGGGACATCGGGAGGCAGTCGGAGCCGCCAAATTCAGTCCGGATGGAGCACGTATCGTGTCTGGTGCTGACGACGGTTCGCTGCGGGTTTGGGATTGGACGGGCGGAGATTGTCTCCTGAATCTTGGACGAATGAACGGGCCCATCGAAGCGCTGGATTTCAGCGCGGATGGGAGGCTGATTTTTTCGCACGTATCGCACGGCATCCTCGCGGTTTGGGAGGCCAGTTACGGGAGGTGCCTCGGCGTCTTCTTCCTTCGCGGTCTATCGAGCGTGTGCGTTGACGCGCGGCGAGGCAGGGTGTTCGCGGGTTTTGCTGACGGAGCTTTGCGGTCGTACCAGTTCCAAGTCGACACCTGCTTGGGGCGGGTTTAGCAACGGTGCATTCCCGCGTTGATCCCCTATGGCGCAGGACTTTGCTTCAGGGCGTCCGCCTATGCCGCGCTTGTGCGTGGTGTTGTGTATGGACACGGGAGTGTGTCCATTCAGGGGTTTACAGATTTCCATTCCATGAACAAAAAATCCTGCGCATCCCTCGCAGCCATTTTTCTTTTCTCCCGCCTTCTTCTTGCGCAGTACCCCGAGTGGACCCACCACGGCACCTTGTTTTTGAACACGACGCCGGAAGGAGCTCATCTCCCCGGCTCCGCGACTTTGGAGGAGTTTCCCTTGCTGGTGCGTTTGCATGGTGACTTCTTTGATTTCGGGGCGGCGAAAACGGGAGGGCAGGATGTGCGTTTTTCCACGGATGGGAAACCCTTGGCGTATCAGGTGGAGGAATGGGATGCGGCGCGCGGTGCTGCGAGCATCTGGGTGCGTGTGCCGCGGATTCGGGGCAATGCCGTTCAGCAGATTCAGATGCACTGGGGCAAGGCGGATGCCGCGAGCGAATCAAGTGGCCGGGCCGTGTTCAATGAATCAAACGGGTATGTTGCCGTGATGCATATGGGTGAGGGGCTCGCAGAGGAATTGGGGACGCTCGATACGAAGGATGTGAACACGGCCGGCGTTGCGGGAATCATCGGCGGCGCGCGTCGTTTCGCCGGAAAGCAGGGCATCTTTTGCGGCGAGAAAAACGAGGATCTTCCGCAGGGGGCAAGTCCCCACACGACGGAGATTTGGATGCGGCCGCTGAAGTCCAATGGCCGGCTCGTGGGCTGGGGAAACGAGCACGGGCAGGGCAAGGTGGTGATGGAATTGCAGAGTCCGCCGCACGTCCGGATGGACTGTTATTTTTCGCGAGGCAACGTCACGGGCGCGTCGCGTGTCGACCTCGGCGCCTGGACGCATCTGGTGCACACCTATCAGGACGGCGAATCGCGGTTGTACGTAAACGGCATCCTTGATGCGGCCAATCAAAAGGACGGAGGTCCGCTCGCGATTAAGACGCCTGCGCGGCTTTACATCGGGGGGTGGTACAACAACTACGATTTCGCGGGGGACTTGGACGAGATGCGTCTGTCGCGGGTTCCGCGTTCTGCAGAGTGGATCAAACTGCAGTATGAGAACCAAAAACCCCTTCAGACGCTGGTTGGGCCGCTGGTGCGCCCGGGCGGTGCGTTTGCGGTTTCGCCCACGGCGGCAA
>JBILWF010000327.1:0-4267 GCA_044370075.1 Chthoniobacteraceae bacterium
GGAAAGACCCGCAGGGTGGACAGCAAGGCGCAGGCGGGAAGGACGCGCAGGGTGGCCAGCAAGGCGCAGGCGGGAAAGACCCGCAGGGCGGCCAGCGAGGCGCAGGCGGGAAAGACGCGCAGGGTGGCCAGCAAAGCGCAGGCGGCAAAGACGCGCAGGGCGGCCAGCGGAGCGGCCAGCAGGGCGGCAGTCCAGGGGAGATTGCCGAGTCCGGAATTCGAGGCGGGGCGGATGCTCCGCATGGTGGAAATACCGAGGGCAGGGTGGGGGGAAATGTCCACGGGGGAGGGGATGGCGTTCCGGCGCAGGAATTGGGTGCGTGGATCACCCGGTTGGATCGCGTGGAGACGCTCTTGGAACGTCCGCATTTGCGGGCCGGCGTTGCCCGCGCGCAGCGGGCCGCCGAGCAGTTGCGCTCGGAAATCAAACGCAACGCCACCAAGCCCAACTCCCGGGAAATCGAACAGAATCTGCTTCAGCCCCTCATTCAATTGCGGGATTCGATTTCCGCGGAGTTGGCCCGCCGTGAAGGCCGCGAAAGCGATGTGCCGGTGGATCGGGAACCGGTTCCGCGCAAGTTTGAGCAGCCGGTCAAACGCTACTACGAAGCACTGGGGGGCGGTCGATGACAGGGGGCGGATTGTGGTGTGTTGCGGGGTTGCATTTCGGGCGCCCGGTCATGTTAGGGCCCGTCGGGGCGCTCGCGGTTTTTGCGCTGATCGCCACTGTGTGGAACTACAGCCGGGTTCCCTTGCGCGGCTGGCCCCGAATGGCGGGAGCCGCACTCAAGATCCTGGGATTCGCCCTCCTGCTGCTTTGCCTGCTGGAACCGCAATGGGTCACCTCTGCGCCCAAGGAAAAGGCGAATGTCGTGGCCGTTTTGCTCGATGACTCCAAAAGCATGCGCCTGCCGGATGTCCGCGCGGGAATCACGCGGGGACAGCGTTTGATGGAAGCGTGGAAGGAGGGAGCCCTCACGTGGCGCTCGGCGCTGGACAAGGAGTTTCGCGTTCGCTCGTTTCAATTCGGGGGCACCTTGCGCGAGCAGGGCAGGGGATCCGAACCCGCCTTTGACGGCAGCCCCTCGCTGCTGGGCGGTGCGCTGCGGCAGCTGCGCGATCGCATGGGGGAAGCGCCTGTCGCGGTAGTTGCGCTCACCGATGGCGTGGCCGCCGATCTGGCCGAGTTGGATGCCGCCTCCCTCCCGCCGGTATACCCGGTTGTGTTCGGTTCCAAAACGGGTGAGAAGGATCTTGCGATTGGATCCGTGACCGTCACCCAGGGCGCCTTCGAGGACGCCCCGGTAACCTTGGGCGTGGAGGTTCGCGCCACGGGTTTTTCCGGTGCGGTAAAGGCCCGGGTGCGCGTGGAGTGCATCGATCCGCCCGCGCCCGCCGGCGCCGATCCGGTGCTTGTCCGTTCCGAACTGGAAGTGCCGCCCGCCCCGGGGCGGGCCACCACGCAGATCCAGTTTACGCCTCCCCGTTCGGGCCCCACATTCTACGCGGTGCGGCTCGAGAGCCCCGACATCAAGCCGGAGGCGGAACTGACCACCGAAAACAATGCGCGCGAGGTTTGTGTGAACCGGGCGCGCGGGCCCCACCGGCTTCTGTATGTGGCGGGGAGACCAAACTGGGAGTTTGGTGTGATGCGTCGCGCTTTGGAGGCGGACGCCGAGTTGCAGCTCCAAGCCCTCATCCGGATCGCCAAGCGCGAACCCAAGTTCACCTTCAAGGGACGGGGCGGCGAAAGTACCAATCCCCTCTTCCGCGGTTTCCAGAAAGGCGAGGATGCCGATTTGCAGCGCTACGACCAGCCCGTGGTGGTGCGCATCAACGTGGATTCCGTCGAGGATCTCAAAAGCGGTTTTCCCAAAACCGTGGAGGAACTTTTTTCCTTCAAAGCCCTGATTTTAGACGACATTGAAGCCGAGTTTTTTTCCTCCGACCAGCAGCGCATGATCCAGCGCTTTGTCGCCGAGCGCGGCGGCGGGCTGCTCATGCTCGGCGGAATGGAAAGCTTTGAAGGGGGGGGCTGGCGTGAAACACCCGTGGAAACGGTTTTGCCGGTGTGGATGGGCAAGGATTCCCCGCCTGCGGGAGCCTCCCATTGGGCGCTCTCCCGCGAGGGGCTTCTCGAACCGTGGGTCCGCCGGCGCAAAACCGAGACGGAGGAAACCGACCGGATCCGCAGGCTGCCTCCGCTGGAAGTGGTAAACGGGGTTGCGGGCATCAAGCCGGCCGCCTCCGTGCTGGCATGGACTCAGGGCGGCTCGGGTCAGAAGCCGGCGCTGGTGACGCAACGCTACGGGTTGGGGCGCAGTGCCGCCCTGCTCGCGGGCGATCTGTTCCGCTGGGGAATCGGGGAACCGGCCCACGGGCAGGACGTGGCCAAGTTGTGGAGGCAGATCGCACGCTGGCTGGTGGCGGATGTGCCCACTGCCGTGGACGCAACCGCGGTCTGGAGCGTTCCGGCGCAGTCGGCGCGGATCCAGATCAAGGTGCGCGATACCGGGGCCCGCCCGGTGGAGGATGCGGAGGTGCGGGTGCGCGTGCGCCGGGTGGGCGAATCCGAGGCGGCCACGCTGGATTTGCGTGCGGAGGCCGCCTCCGAGCCGGGCGTGTATGTGCTCGAACATCCGGTGGCATCGGAGGGGGCTTTTGTCGCGAACGTTTCCGCTTTTCAAGCGGATGGAACCCTCGCCGGAACGGCTGAGGTGGGCTGGGTGCAGGACAATGTGGAAACGGAGTTTCAAAATGCCCTCCCTGATTTTGCCGCCATGGACGCGCTTGCGAGGAGCACGGGGGGCGAACTCATCGCCGTGGACGATTTGGAAAAACTCCCCTCGCGGTTGCGGAAAGTTCCCCAACTGCTCACCGAGTTGCGGGTGCGCCCCCTGTGGCACAGCAGCGGCGCGTTTGCGCTGGCCTTGTTGTGTTTGTCGGCCGAATGGATCATCCGCCGCAAAGGAGGTGCCGCGTGAGCGGTGCGTGTTGTCTATGAAAACAGCGCTGTGGTCTTTGTCTTGCAGGCTTTCTCTGCTGTGGGCGTTTTGCGCGGGAATTTGCTTCCCGCTATGCGGGGCGTCCGCGGCTCCGCCGCATGATGTGATTGTGGTCACGGGGCATACGGGCGAATCGGCTTTTGAGGCCCCGATACGTGATGCGGCCGGACGATGGACGGAGGCCGCGAGGCGGGCTGGCCACACGACGGTGTGGATAGGGGAAAAAAAAGCGGAGCCTCAGACCGGGGAAGCCCCCGGCGCGTTGGAAGAGTTTCAAAAACGGATTCAGTCCTTGGAGGCCCGTGCCGCGGAGCCGGTTTGGGTTGTCCTCATCGGCCATGGCAACGCGCAGGGGCGCTCCCCCAAGTTTGCGCTGGAGGGGCCGGATCTCTCCGCGGAGGATCTCGCCAAATGGCTCGAGCGTTTGGACCGTCCCGTCGTCGTAGTGGCGGGGTTTTCGGGTTCGGGCGCTTTCGTCAAACCGCTCTCTGGAAAAAACCGGATCATTGTGGCGGGCACCCGCTCGGGGGATGAGGAAAATTGGGTGCGTTTCTCGGGGTATTTTGCCGATGCCATTTCCGGGACCGAAGCGGACTGGGACGGCGACGGCCAGGTGGCGGTTTTTGAAGCGTGGATGCATGCGGCCTATGCGGTGGATCGGTTCTACAAGGAATCCGGCCGGATGGTGACCGAGCACGCGGTGCTGGAGGATTCGGGGGATGGACGCGCCGTGGGACGCGAGCTGTTTGATCCCCCGGCGCCCCTGGCGGTTGGGAAAAATAAAAACGCTCCGGCCCCCCCGAAGATTGCCGATGGCGCACTTGCGCGCCAATGGAGTTTGGTGACGAGCGCCGTGGAGGCGGCGCTTCTGCCCGGGGAACGAGAGAAGCGGCAGGCGCTCGAGGCGCGGTTGGCCGGGATGCGTGCCGCAAAAGCGCAGCGTCCCGCGGAGGAATACTGGCGCGAAGTCGAGGGTGTGCTTTTAGAACTGGAGACGGTCTATCGCGCGGCCAAAGCCAGAGTCTCTTCAGAAACCCCGGGCGCGCTTCGGTAGCTTTCACCGAACGCAGGATCCGCGTCCCATCGTGTGATCCCCTCGTTGGAGTTCCGCACGCCGCGCCAATTGGAGACGCACGGGCCGCCGGCGCGATGGGGCGGACGCAGAGGCTGTTCTGCTTTCATTCTGGTAAAAGTCCCGGCAGGCGGGCAGACAACGAAGTGTGCTCAATGGTTTTCATTCTGGAATTCACGCGATGCGGCGTT
>JBILWF010000329.1:0-4262 GCA_044370075.1 Chthoniobacteraceae bacterium
AAAACTAGGGAGGGGTTCGGCACCGGCGCGGCAATCAGGGCCGCCCCCGGGAAGAGACCGCACAGCACACCGATGCAAAAAAACGCAAGCAAGCGCCGTTGGTTTTGCATTCTCCGATTTCGGGTTGGATTCCCGCGCCGTGTGTTCATTTGGTGAAAACCGTGTTTCGTTTCTGATTGCGCAAGAGGCGGAGTTCCGGTGTCTGCTCGGGGCGCGGATCCGGCTGTCTGCCAGTCTGGAAACATCCCAACATGTTGGCCCGGGGGGCGGCCGGGGAAACTGTCCGCTGGAACCCGCATGGGCGCACAAAAGTGGACGCGGTCTCCAGGTTATGTCTACTGAAAAGAGGGTATCCTTGGCGAGGAAGAGGCCCGGACAGCGCCGTGCTGTAGGGCACGCTCCGGGGGGGCACGCTGGAAAGGCGGCATCGGCAGCGGCCTTAATCCGAACACTGCTTTTTTCTTAGGAAAATCCGGCGGTTTCCGGATTGCCACCCCCGATCAGTCCGGTAGGATGGCGCTCATGTTTGAGAGGCGCGAGGACAGTCCTGTTTCAGTGGTCACCGGGGGGGCCGGTTTTCTGGGTTCCCATCTTACAGATCGGCTTCTTGCTGAGGGACATCGGGTGATAGGGTTGGACAATCTGATCACGGGCAGCACCGACAACATCGGGCACCTTGCGGGGAACGCCGGCTACCGGTTCATCCGGCAGGACGTTTCCAACTACCTATTTTTGCCGGATCACGTGGATTTTGTGTATCATTTGGCGTCACCGGCCAGCCCGATCGACTATCTGGAACTGCCCATTCCTACCCTGAAAGTGGGAGCCTTGGGAACGCACAATGCCTTGGGGCTCGCCAAAGCCAAAGGGGCCGGTTTTTTACTGGCCTCCACCAGCGAGTGTTACGGGGACCCGCTGGAACACCCGCAGAAAGAGGACTACTGGGGCAACGTGAACCCGATCGGTCCGCGCGGGGTGTATGATGAAGCCAAGCGGTTTGCCGAGGCGCTGACGATGGCTTATCACCGCTACCATGGGGTCGACACAAAGATTGTGCGTATCTTTAACACGTACGGTCCGCGGATGCGGCTCCGGGACGGTCGGGTGGTGCCCGCCTTCATCAGCCAGGCGCTATCGGGTTCGCCGCTGACGATTTTTGGCGACGGGTCCCAAACCCGTTCCTTCTGCTACGTGAGCGACCTCATCGACGGGATCTACCGCCTTTCCCGCAGCAGTTTTCACGAACCGGTCAACATCGGGAACCCGAGTGAGATGACGATTTTGGAGTTTGCGCAGGAGATTCTGCGGATTACCGGCTCCTCCAGCCCGCTCGAGCACAAACCGCTGCCAGTGGATGATCCTAAAATCCGGCAACCGGACATTGCGAGGGCGCGCCGCATATTAGGATGGGAACCCAAGGTGGACTTTGACCGTGGAATACGCGAGACGGTGCGTTATTTTCAAAATCGTTTGCAGCGGGCGGGAGGCTGATACAACATCCCCGGCTTGAGGCTTTTCACCCCAGAACATGAACACCCCCCTCTCTCTCCTAACAGGCGGAGCAATCCTCGCTTGTTTGCTCACCCCCGCGTGGGCGGCTGGTAAGGTTACCGTCACAGATATTAAAGTAACCGTGGTGGGGACGCCCTCCATCCAGGCGCAAATTCCAGGCATGACGGCGCCAAAGCGCCCCCGACCGGTTCTTCCCGGCGAGCCCGCTCCGCTGTGGCTGGAAGTAGAGGCGGACTTTGATTGTGCCGAGGAGTTTCCGGAGCTTACGGTGCGCTACAGCTTGGTTATCGCGGTGGGAAACGCTCCAAAATTGATCGAGGGGGAAAGTACCCTTGTTGATGTTGGCAGGGGCAAAGACCGTCACAGCGTGATGTTCGTTGCCCCCAAGACGCTCAACAGAATCTCCGGAGGCAAGCCTTTCAACGCGACGCAGATAAAGGCCTCCTGGGTGGAAATTTTGGCACAGAACGAACCGGTAGGGGCCAAGTTTAAATCCTCTGGCGGACTGACTTACGAGGCGATCCAGAAGGAAAAGGAAAAAGGCACCCTGGAGCGCTTCAGCGAAGGCTTGATCAACAAGCAACACACTCCCTTCGCTCCCCTGTTTTGGGACTACTACGAGGCGGTCAAGCCGGGATCCAAATAAATTTGAGATTCCTGATCCGTTAAAACGCACGCGTCCCCGCCCGCCTGAAACTCCGGAATGCCCGCCTCCAAGAAAATTCTGACCGTCAATCTGGGAACGCAGACCATCAGTGCGGCCGAATTTGCGTCCTCCGGAAAGGGGGGACTTAGGCTGCTGCGCGTTGAAACGCGTGAACTTCTGGCCGATCCCGCTGCGGATGCGACCCGCGTATCCCAAGGGGCGCTCGCTCTGGATGAGATCGCTGACACACTCAAGGCTCGCAAACAAATCGTGCGCTGCGCGCTGGCCTCCCACTCGTCGTTCAGCCGCCTGGTCAAGATCCCGTCCTTTTCCTCGGACGACTTCGAACAGACTGTGGCTTTTGAGGCGCAACAAAACATCCCGTATCCACTCGTGGAGGTCAGCTGGGATCACAAAAGGGTCGGCCCGCATGGGGCGACCGTACCCGAAGTCCTGATTGTTGCGGCGAAAAACGAGATTTTGGAGGAATGGGTCGGTGCCATGTCTGGAGCGAAGCTGCGCCCGTCGGGCATCGAAATGGCGCCCCTTGCCCTCTACAATGCCTTCCGCTTCAACTACGGGGAACCAGAGGGATGCACGCTTCTCCTTGATTTGGGGGCGCGCACAACGAATCTGATCTTTATCGAGCCCGGAAAGTTTTATTTCCGGACCATATCTTCGGGTGGAAACGCCCTCAGCGCTGCGGTTGCAAAGGAATTTGCCGAACCGTTGATGATGGCGGAATCGCGAAAATGCCAATCGGGACTGATCGGAAGGGGCTCCCACTTTGCGGAACCGGAAGACCCCCAGATTGCCCGCCTGGCGAAAGTGCTGCGAAACGCGGCGGGGCGGCTTCATGCGGAGGTGGCCCGATCGATTTCGTTTTACCGCTCACAGCAAGGGGGATCCGCCCCGACGCAGGTTTTGTTGTGCGGGGGGGGCGTTTCCCTCGGCTTCACCCGGGAGTTCTGGCAGGAAAAACTGGGAATACCCGTGGACCTCTTCAATCCGCTGCGCTGCGTACAAGCCGATCCGCAGCGGGCTGAGGAACTCGCTCGAATGGCGCCCCGGTTGGGGGAACTGGTGGGGCTCGCGTTGGAGTCCGTCGCTGAATGCCCGCTAACCCTGAATCTTCTTCCAACCGCCATTTTGCTCAAGAAGAGGATTTTACAACAGAGCGTTGCGGTTTTTTTCGCCGCGGTCTGCCTCTCCACATCCCTGGCCGTATGGGGGGCATCACTTCAAAAGGTAGCGCGCACTGCAGATGCCCTGCGGCAGGAACTCAACCCCAAGCTTCAGAGCCTCCAGAAGCTAGACAACCAAATCAAAGCGGCCCAACTGGAGCTTTCCGAGGTTTACAAGTCGGCGGGGCCGTACGAGAAAGCGATTGCTGAACGGGACTACTGGGTGCGCTTGATCAACCACATCCACCAATGTCTGCCTGAGAAATACATCTGGGTTACGAGCTTGGAAATTCAGGATCCGGAATCTGTAAAGTCACAGCGTGCTCCGCAAGGTTTGCCTGCCCCAAGCATGACCGACCCCGTCCGCCCAACATCTCCTCCCGGCGTCGGGCGTGCCCAGTCTGCACCAAACGCTCCTTCAACACCCGCGCCCGCCGCAAGTGCAGCGGGGCCAAAGCTGCTTTTAAAGGGGCTTTATCTGGAAAATCCCTCCGGATCGCGCGTGGTGCAGGCCTTCGGATCCAAGCTCAAGGAAGCCAACCCGTTTTTCACGGTTCCGGAAATTGACCAGTGGGAGATTATTGACAAGGCAAACCCGACGGAATGGGCGCAGTCTTTCCGAATTCCACTGGATTTGTCGGACTCTCCTCAGAAATCCCTGCAAATCGCCCCTTGAGCCTAAATGAACTCCGTTCCCCGAGAATACAACAGCTTGGTAGCCTCGAGTTTCATATCGCTGCTCCTGTGTGGAGCCGCGGGCTACTTTGTTTTTGATGCCCTCACGAACAAGGACCGGGCGATGGAAGAGTTGACCACGCTCAGCTCGACCATCAAAAACCTGCAGTCCAAGCCGGCTTCACCAACCGAGGGATTCTTAAAGGAACTGGTGGAGCAAAAGAAAACCCTTGCGGAAAAGATCC
>JBILWF010000328.1:0-4262 GCA_044370075.1 Chthoniobacteraceae bacterium
CTTCCCCCGACGAATGGAGACTGCCGATCAGCCTGTGGGGAGGCAGCGGATGGAGCGTTGGGGAAAACAGCCCACGACTTGTTATATCCACTCATTTAAACTCAAACAATACGGCACAAGTAGTTTATAGTACTCCAAAGGACACGACAGAGGCCGGCAAGCGCCAGTTCGTCGAACGCGCGGACGGATCCCTCTGGTTTCTCATGCGCACCCGACCTCGCGCTTTTTCATCCGCCGTCTCGTTTCAGGAAACCGGCTACGCATCAAACACGGCCCCCTCGAGACGCGCGCGAGTCGCTTGCATCTCCCCGCCTACCTCTCCGGAGACTACGGCAAGACTTGGGGCGGCGGACTACCGTTTGATGAAGGTTGGAAGTCTCACGCTCGGAAACCAACCATGAAACCAACCTTCACGCTTTTCACCGCCCTGCTGCTCGGACCGCTGGCGGCTCTGGACGCCGCCGAGTTACGGCTCCCCTCGATTTTCTCGGATCACATGGTGCTGCAATGCTCCAAGGCTGTGCCCGTATGGGGTTGGGGGGATGCTGGAGAACAGGTCGTCGTGGAGTTCGCCGGGCAAACCAAGAGCACCACTGCGAACGCGGATGGCAGATGGACGGTGAATCTGGATGCGCTGGATGCCAGCGCGGACTCCCGAGAGATGGTCGTGCGCTCGCCGAACAGGAGCCACAGCGTGAAGATTGCGGATGTGATTGTGGGCGAGGTTTGGGTGGGCGGAGGGCAGTCAAACATGGAGTTCGACATGAAGGCGATCCCGGGTGTGGCCGCCGAGATCGAGGCCCCGACGAATCCGACGCTGCGGCAGTTTCATGTGTTAAAAAATCCCTCCTCCAGGAACCCGGCGGACGATGTACAGGGCTTTTGGACGTTTGCTCGCCCCGGAACGACGGAAGATTTTATCGCGGCGGGCTACTACTTCGCCAAACAAGTCCAGCGTGAGCTAAAGACCCCCGTGGGGCTCATCAAAGTGTGTTGGGGAGGCTCGAAGGTTGAGCCGTGGATCAGTCCGGACTCGCTCGCCCGGGTCCCGGAACTGGCGACCGCCGCCAAGAACATGGACGCGCTGAGCGAGCGCAACAAAAGCGCTTACCTCGAGTGGTTGAAGCAGACAAAGCGCGAGGACCGTCCTGCCGCCGATGTTGAGTCTTTCACTATCGGGCCGGCGTCGAAGGAAAACGGCTGGGTTACGGTAAGGGATAACGGACCATCCTCGGATCCGACGCTTCCAAGACTCGGCGCATTTTGGTTTCGCAAGAAGGTCGCGCTGACGGCCAGGCAGACCGGCGCGGTGCAAATGTTGCAGTTTGGTCCGTCGGCGCAGTTTGATCAGGTTTATTGGAACGGCACGCTGATTGGCGCTCGTGACGTGGACAGCTTTACGGGCCTCACCAGCGTGCGGCATTACCTGATTCCACCCGCCCTTCTCAAGGAAGGCGTCAATCATTTGGCCGTGCGTATCTTCGCTCCGGCCGAGCAGCCCGGGTTCAGCTGGCCACCCAGCGTCGGCAGTACCAAGATACCCGATGGATGGATGGCGAAAGCGGAATATGCCCTGCCGCCGCTCGAACCTGCGGCGAAGCAAGCAGTCCCTCCCCTCACCGGCCAGCATGTCCTGCCGGCGCGGCTGTTTCATGGCATGGTGCATCCCATTTTGCCGTATGCCATTCGCGGAGTGCTCTGGTATCAGGGCGAATCAAACACGGGAAACGCCAGCCTCTACCGCACCACGTTTCCGCTACTCATCCGGGACTGGCGGCAGCACTGGAAGCAGGGGGATTTTCCATTCTATTTCTGCCAGCTCGCGAATTACCGACCGAAGACGGAGCAGCCCGGCGAAAGCATCTGGGCGGATCTGCGCGAAGCGCAAGCGAAGACGCTTTCCGTGCCCAACACCGGCATGGCCGTGCTGATCGACACCGGCGAGTCCGAGGACATCCATCCCCAAAGCAAGCAGGTGGCCGGTGAACGCCTCGCGAGGATCGCGCTCGCCAAAACGTATGGCCTGGATGTGTCTCATTCAGGTCCGGTCTACGCGTCGATGCGGGTCGAGAGCAGCGCCATTCGGTTGTTCTTTGACCACCTGGGCGGCGGACTCGTTGCAAAGGAATTGCCCGCCACCTACGACGTGATGTGCAAGGCCGGTAAAACCGCTCCGTTGGCGCGCAACAGCCCCCACAGCCAGCTCGAGGGCTTCGCGATTTGCGGCACGGACGGGAAATGGATCTGGGCAGACGCGCGGATTGACGGCGAAACCGTGCTCGTCTCCTCCGGCCGGGTGGCCACGCCCGTCGCCGTGCGCTACGGATGGTCGGACAATCCCACGTGCAATCTTTACAACGCCGCCGACTTGCCCGCTTCACCCTTCCGCACGGATGATTTCCCCACCGCCGCCGCGAGTCCCCGACCACCGCTCATGCCCACGGCAACCGCAACGGCAGCAACAATCTCAAAGCCCAACATCCTCTTCATTCTCGCCGATGACATGGGCTGGGGTGATTTGCGTTGCCATGGGAATGCCAAACTCGCCACCCCCTCTCTCGACCGGCTCAGAACACAGAGCGTTGAGCTCGAGCATTTCCACGTCAGCCCCATCTGCTCCCCAACACGCTCGTCCTTGCTCACGGGGCGGCATCATGCACGGCTGCATGTGATCAACACCTCAGACAGCCTCGAAGTCATGCATGGCGATGAGACCACACTTGCCGAGGCGCTGAAGCCTGCGGGCTATGTCGCCGGCTGCTTCGGCAAGTGGCACAACGGCTCCAATCATCCCTCCACCGCGCGCGGCCAGGGCTTTGACGAGTTCTTCGGATTCAGCGGCGGATTCTTCCCCAACTATTTCGATGCACAACTCGAGCACAATGGCGTCAGCACGCCAACGAGGGGATTCATCACGGATGTACTCGCCGATGCAGCCATGAGCTTCATCGATCAAAACAGGGCGCGGCCCTTCTTCTGCTACGTGCCGTTCAATGCCTGCCATTCGCCAATGCAGGCGCCACAGGACTTGTTCGAGAAATATCGCACCCTCGGCTTCGAGCCCAAGGATGCGGCGGTCTATGCAATGATAGAGAACCTGGACCGGAACGTGGGCCGACTCCTGCAAAAGCTCGATCAGACCGGCCTCTCCGCGAATACCATCGTCCTTTTCACTACCGACAACGGCCCCAATACCGCCCGCTACAACGGAGGTATGAGAGGCGGCAAAGGCAGCGTCTTCGAGGGCGGTCTGCGGGTGCCGTGCTTCATCCGATGGCCGGACAAACTAAAGTCCGGCAGCCGCGTTCCGGAAATCACGCAGCATGTCGATATTCTGCCCACGCTGCTCGAACTTGCCGCGGTGCCTTTGCCGAAGCGCCAACCGCTCGACGGGGTCAGCCTCGTGCCGCTTCTAAAAGGCAACACATCCTCATGGCCGCAACGCACCCTCTTCGACCTCACCGGGCGCGGCGGCAAAGACGGAACGCCAATTCCCGAGTATCCCGGCACGGCGAGAACAGAAACGCACCGGTGGGTGCACGATGGGAAGCAGCCCATGCTCTTCGACCTGCGCAATGATCCCGGTGAAAAAACTAATCTCGCCACACAGCATCCCGCCCTCGCCGCCGAGATGGAAAAGTCGTACCTCGCGTGGTTCCGCGAAGTCACCGCGCCCAGTGGAGGCAGGGTCGCACGTTTTCCCATCACCTTGGGCGAGGGGACCGATTTACTGGTTCCCAATGCCGCACGCATCGGCGGTGCGAAGCTCTTCGGGAAAGGCTGGGACTACGACTGGGCGACCTTTCCAACGCCCGCAGCGGCCATGTGCTGGCACCTCTCCGTGCCCGTGGCGGGACGCTACGCAGTGAGCGTACTTCACACCGCCAAGAATACAGGCGGAGAGGTCCGCGTCACCATCGGCGACACCGCAGCCCGCAGCACGGTCACAAGCGTCTACGACCCTCCGGAAATTCCACGCCGCGATCTCATCCCGCGCTGGGAAGTTCCGGACAAAGTCTTCAAGCCTCTGGGCATTGGCGCGATCATCATACCCGCGGGATCGCACGACCTGCAGGTCACCGCCGCGCCCGGCATTGAGATTCAAGCCGTGCGTTTGAAGCGATTGAACTGACAGCCAGCCTTAATAGAGTAGGGAGACAAGGATGGTTTGCGGCCACAACCACTCCGTGTCCTCATCTCCCCCTCATCGAACCGGACGGGCGGATTTCCCGCATCCGGCTCTTGGAGGCTGTTCTCCGGTT
>JBILWF010000442.1:0-3518 GCA_044370075.1 Chthoniobacteraceae bacterium
CGCGCCCCGAAACGCGCGCCTCGGCGCTCGAAGCAGTCCTCAGCGGCGCCGAGCCGGGAAGAGCCTGGCCGGCCCAGTAATCCATCACCCCCAGCGTCGTCAGACGAAACACGATGGACTGCGCCTCCTCCATTTCGATGCCGCTGCGTTTGGAGAGGGAAAGGAGCGATTCCGCCCCGTTGACACAGGATGCAAAGCGCCCCTCGACATCACTCAGGCGCAACCGCTCAATCAACGCGGCGCCCCGGCGGGTGAACACGGGGGATCCCTCCGGTTCGACGCGCATGCCCACCGGCAACTGCTCCATGCGCACATGCCGCAGGCTGGAGAGCACCCAGTTGTCGGCATCCTCGGCGGAAGCAGGAAACTTCGCTGCAAAATCCGGCAGGTAATCGGTGCGCTCAAATTCGAAGGGCACGCGCCCCACCGTCCACAGGTGGGAGAAAACCCGGTGGCCGTGTTCGCGCACAAGGGGTACGACTTCGTCGGGTTGCAACAGCCCGCGGGTGCTGAGGTATAGGAAGAGGGGACAACCGGAGACAGACTGAGCCTCCTGCGCCTCCACGATATGCCCCAGTTCAGCTTGCGCCAGAACGGCTTGGGAACCTCGGCTGTAGAGCGCAAAATTCCGCGTCGAAGCAAACACAAAGCGCCCCCGGCTTACATACAGTTCGATGGGGGCCCGCTGTACAAAGAAGCGCAGCACCCCACTCAAGCGGTCCCCGTGGGCCATCTGGAGGGCGGCTTGGATTTTGAAAAAACCCGTGTGCCCGCTGAAGGCGGCGCGCGCCGGATCGTAGTGCAGCAAATCCCGGCCATCCTGCGCGTCCATTTTGGGCAGCGCGATGATGTAGGAGAGGATTTCCGCGAGGAGATCCTCGGTGAGAGCGTGGGGCAGAACAGTCCGGATGTTGGAGTACCGCTCCTCCAGAATGTCGGCCTCGCCCGTTTCGTTGAGCAGATAAACGGGGACCGATGCGAGGGCAGGATCTATGAGAAGACGCATGCAGACAGCCTCCGCACGCAGGTCGGGAAGGCTGTCGGCTAGAAGAATCAGATCCGGGCGGGCCACCTCCATGCGGGCGAAGGCGTCCATACCCGACTGGGCGTAAAGCACGTCCACGGAAGACCCCGGATAGCGCCGCTCCAGAACGCTCTCGACGAGGCGAGCCAAGGCGGGGGTGTCATCAACAATGAGGATCTTCTGAAACATGCGGGCAAGGTGGACCCGGGGGCGGGCCGCATCCCTTCCACAGTAGGCGCGAGTTCCCTAGGGTCAAGGCTAGTCCCTCCCCGGGAAACGCCCGGCAGCCTTTTGCTTTGCACTTTTAAGCGCTCCCCTTAGTTTCCCCCCCTTTGTCATCCGGCCCACCGGCCGGCCACCGCTCCATTTCCCCAAAATTACTTCCTTTTTATGCCCAATACCATCCTCGTCGGCGCCCAGTGGGGCGATGAAGGCAAAGGCAAAATCATCGATTTTCTCACCGAAAAAGCCGAAATCGTCGTCCGCAGCCAGGGTGGAAACAACGCCGGACACACCGTGATTGTCGACGGTACCAAGTACGTGCTGCACCTCATCCCCTCGGGCATCCTGCGTCCCCGCACCCGGTGCGTGATCGGCAACGGCGTCGTGCTGGATCCCGTGGCCGTTGCGGGGGAGATTGACGGGCTGCGGGCACGGGGGGTGGCGGTGACCCCGCAAAACCTGCTCATCAGTGATGCAGCGCACTTGGTGCTGCCCTACCACCGGCAGCTGGATGAAGCCCGGGAGTTGGCGCGCGGTTCGGGCAAAATCGGCACCACCAAACGGGGGATTGGACCGGCCTACGGGGACAAAATCGCGCGGGTGGGCCTGCGGATGGCCGACCTAATGCGGCCGGAAGTGTTCGCGGAAAAACTGGCGGCACGGGTGGCGGAGAACAACGCGCTCTTAACCGGGCAGGGTCTGCCGGCTTTGGAGCTGGCAGGCATGCTGGATTCCCTTCTGGCTGCGGGCGAGGCGCTCCGCCCCCACACCACCAATACCGTGGTTTTCCTCCACGAAGCGGTTAAGCAGGGCAGGGAAATCCTCTTTGAGGGGGCGCAGGGAACCTTTCTGGACATTGACCACGGAACATACCCCTACGTGACTTCCTCCAACACGACCGCGGGGGGCGCCTGCACTGGATCAGGGGTTCCGCCCCACCGGATCGACTCGGTGCTCGGGGTGATGAAAGCCTACACGACCCGGGTGGGAGAGGGGCCTTTCCCGACGGAGAACACGGAGTTGGGTGATCTCTTGCACGGCATGGGCCGCGAGTTCGGCTCCACCACGGGGCGTGCGCGGCGGTGCGGCTGGTTTGATGCGGTGGCGGTGCGCTACGCGGGTATGATCAACGGGATCGACACGCTGGCGGTGACCAATCTTGACGGGTTGGACTCGCTGGAAACCATCCGGGTGTGCACCCAGTACCGGCTTGGGGGCAGGCTGCTGGAGACCCCGCCGATGGATTACGCGGAGCTTGCGGCCTGCGAGCCGGTTTACACGGATCTGCCGGGCTGGCGGACGCCGACCGATAAGATTCGCGAATGGTCGGCGCTGCCCGCCGCGGCGCGGGATTATCTTCTCAAGATTAGCGAATGGTCGGGAGCCAAACTGGCGATTGCCAGCGTGGGCCCGAACCGGGATCAGACGATCCTGCTCTGATTTTTGAGTAAAAGTAGGACTGTCTAAAATTAGACAACATGGTAGAGTTTCCGGGAGAAAGGCCATGTCAGCCACGTCCCCTGTTCTTCTGGAAAATGCAGCCGCAATGCACTCCGCGCTCCAACCCCCGGAGCACGTGGCGATCATTATGGACGGCAACGGGCGCTGGGCCAAGGAGCGAGGGCTGCCCCGGGTCAATGGACATGAAAACGGGGCGCACGCGCTGCGGGCGGTGACGGAGACTTGTTGTGCCCTGGGGGTGAAGTACCTGACGGTGTATGCGTTTTCCACGGAGAACTGGAAGCGGCCCGCGGAGGAGGTGCAGGCGCTCTTCGGACTGCTGGAGCATTTTTTAAAGGCGGAGTTGCCGACGCTTCTCCAGAACGGGGTGCAGTTGCGCGCCATCGGACGGTTGCAGGAACTGCCGGCTTCCACGCGGAAGGCGCTGGAGGAAACCATAGCGCAAACCGCCGGCAACGAGGCGCTCACCCTTATTCTGGCACTCAACTACAGCGGGCGTGCCGAACTGGAGGATGCTGTGCGCGCGGTGTGCCGCGACGTGGCTGCCGGAAGGCTATCCGCGGAGGAATTCACCCAGAAGGATCTTGAGCGCCACCTGTACACCCGGGAATGGCCAGACCCGGATCTGCTCATAAGAACCTCGGGCGAGATGCGTCTTTCCAATTTCCTGCTCTGGCAGTTGAGCTACACCGAGCTCTACATCACCCCCAAGCGCTGGCCCGACTTTGGCGGAACCGACCTGCGGGAGGCCGTCGCGGAGTTTCACCGCCGCCAGCGCCGCTACGGAGGAATTTGATTTTACAGGCCCCCG
>JBILWF010000330.1:0-4241 GCA_044370075.1 Chthoniobacteraceae bacterium
TGTCCGTGGCTTTTCGTTCCTTACACCGGCCGCAGATCCGGCGCATAAGCCCGGACGTTGTCGGGGCGTGAGCACATTACTTGAGAGACTCTTTTCCTGCCGGAGCAGGAGGCTGGCTGCCGTGCTGCAAGAGCTTGAGCATTTTGTTCACCGGGCTTGGGGCGGGGGGCATTTTTTTCTCCCAAGCCCAGCCTTGCGGGGGACGTTCCCCCGTTTCGACGGCCGCCGAGAGGTCTTCGCGGATGGTGGCCATGGGAAGAACAGTCGGGAGCGTGCCGTCCGCGGAGGCGTAATCTTCGAGCGCCTCGGTGAAAAAGCCCAGGCGGGTTCGGGCGTGTCCGCGTATGATCAAAAAGGCTGCGCGCGCCTCCGATCCGTCGGGCACGCCCATGAGCGCGAGATTGATTTGTTCCAGAGCTCCCGTGGGGTTGTTTCGGTTCAGAAGTAAAACGGCATCTGCGTAATTGGTGTCCGCAGCGGAGCGCAGTTGCGAGACGACACGCTTTAAGCGGTCGTTCAATTCATTCAACTCGATGTTGCTGGTTTCAAGCTCTTTGCGGCTTGCTTTAAGCTGGTTTTTTTCGGCGGAGAGCAACACGAGGAACGTTCCGAGTAAAATCTGGGAAAGCAGCAAAAAGGCGCCTAAAAGCGCCGCCTCCCGCCGGCGCCGGCTCAGGAGCAACTGCAGCTGCCGGAAGAAACTGGCGTGTTCGGCTTTTGTGGCGAATCCGTTTTGAAATGCGCTGAGATCTTCCTGAAGTTCGGCAACGCTTGCATACCGGTTCTTTGGATCATGGGCCATGGCCTTCTCGATGACCGCTATGAGACCGGGAGGGGGTATTTCCTGCGGACAATGTACGAGCCTTGGTGCAGGCGCTCCGTCCACGTCGGGCATGCGTGTGATTTGCTTGAGCGGGATGAGCTTGTTTGACCGCAAGTCTTCAATGGTTTCATCCACGGAACGCACAAAGAGCGGAGGCCGCAGCGCCACCATCGTGTAGAGAATCATTCCGAGAACATAGACGTCGGATTGGGGCCCCACATCGATCTGCCCCGCGGCCTGCTCGGGGGAGATAAAGGGCGGTGTTCCCACCACGGCTCCATCCAAGGTGTAAAAGGCACGGCGGGCGGGTGGCGGACAGGATTGCGGGTCGGTGCGTGAAGTTTCTTGTTCTGCGAGATCAGGTTGCGCATCCGCCTTTTGGTCCTCCGGATGGGACTCCGTCTGGTAGCGTTTGGCCAGGCCCCAGTCCATGACGAGCACCTCTCCGTAGGCCCCGATCATGATGTTTTGAGGTTTCAGATCCCGGTGCACGATTCCTTTGGAGTGTGCGAAAGCAACCGCGTCACAAGCCTTCTGAAATATGGTTAGAAGCACCTGCAGCGTGTGTGTTTTTACTGCAAGAGGATCCTCCGAGCGCAACGCCTCCAGAATTTCTTCCAGCGTCTGTCCCCGCACATACTTCATCGTGTAGAAGGTCTGGCCGTCCGGGTTAACTCCCAGTTGGTAGATTGGAACGATGTTCGGATGTTCGAGTTGGCCGGTTAACTGGGCCTCCGCAACAAATCGCATGAGTTTGTCCACGGCGTACTCGCTGCCTTCCCGCAGAGTTTTCATCGCCACGGTTCGATGAATGCGCAGGTCGGAGGCCTTGAGAACAAGGCCCATGCCGCCTTCGGCAAGAATGCCGCCTATCTTGTGCGCATCACCTGAAAGTTCCTCCCGCACAAAGTCCAAGCCCAGTTCCGGGTCGGAGAGAGCAGAGCGGATCTGATCAAGAGTTTCCTTGTCAAAGCGCACCAGAAGCCGCGCTCCGCCGATGTGAATTTCGGTGCCCGATTGCACGGGGGTGGGCAACTCGATTCGCTCGCCCTGAATGAAAGTGCCATTGGCACTTTGCAGGTCCTCCAGCAGCAGTCGGTGCCCCGTGAAAGACAACCGGGCATGCATGCGGGACACGTTGGTTGCTTCGATAGGGATGTGGCAACTCGCTCCGCGCCCAATCAGGTACTCACCGGGCGAAATAGTGTAGCTCCGCAGGACGCTCTCTCCAATACTCACCCGCACCTCGGCATGTGGAATCGCGCCAGAGGCCAGCTCAGGGGAGGATTCGGATGAAGGGGTGGACATCAATCAGAATACCCCGCGAAAGAAACAGTCTTTGTATCCGATTCTTCCAACAGTACGCTTCGCCGCGAAGGCGACATGACACCAGGGAAGTCCGGCGTCCGGTGGATCGCTGTTTGTTAACAAGGCGTTAGAGGCGGTGCCGTCTGCGGCATGGCCCTTACTTATCCATCATGTTGGGAGGAGTGCCTCCCCCTGGTTTCATTCCGTCCGGAGTGCCGCCCATGCCGGGAGTGCCGCCCATGCCGGGAGTGCCGCCCATGCCGGGAGTGCCGCCCATGCCGGGAACGCTGCCGCCCATGCCGGGAACGCTGCCGCCCATGCCGGGAACGCTGCCGCCCATGCCGGGAACGCTGCCGCCCATGCCGGGAACGCCGCCACCCATGCCGGGAACGCCGCCACCCATGCCGGGAACGCTGCCGCCCGTGCCGGGGATGGCGGAGGGAGCCGGGGGTTTGCTCATGTCATCCAATCCTCCCCCAAACAATCCCCCGCCTCCTGCGGGTGCCGGGGTCAAACCCGAGTCGAGCTGCAGGGGCGCGGACCCCGCCCCGGGCTCCCCGGAACCTGCTTCGGAGGCCTCGCCTTTCTTGCGATTGCGTTCCGCCTGAGCTTTCTCCGCCATCTGTTCCGAAGCCGTCATCAGGGCCTTTTCCTTTTTCCAATCAAAAGGGGTTTTCCGGTATGAGTAGACCTCGGAGTAGATGGTTTTGCAGCCGATCAAAGAAATGAGAGAGAGCACACCCAGCCCCAGGTAGAAGAGCGAGGTGCCGCGCGATGCCGGAGTGCGGGAAGAAAGAGGCATGTGGGGGAGTATGGTTTCACCCGGTGGCGCGTCAACGCAACAGTTGGAGATCTACCCCGCGCTTTTTGCTCGGAGCAACGCGCTGGGGTAAAAGCTTCTGTGTTTGCCAGAGTGGCGGAGTTTCCTCCGTCCGGAGGGTGTACTCGGCGCGTTTGACTGCTCGGTTTGCAATGTCTAGCTCACGGAACTTTCCACGCTGCGGAAGCCGTACCGGGTTCCCAAAGCGAGACACTCGGAAGCACGCCGCAGCCCTGCGGTGCAGGTTTCGTCCGCGAGATTGGCAGCGGCCGCACAGACGCCCAGACGAAGTTGTTCCTCGACAGATTGTCCTTGGTGCCAACCCAAAAGCACACCGGCGGTGAAGGCATCGCCTGCTCCCGCCGCACCCTTGATGTAGCCCTCCGGCAAAATAACGCTCCCGTGCGCCGTCCATGCTCCGTCCCGTCCCAACGCGCAGGCTCCTTCCGGAAAATGAACGATCACCCGCTCATGGACGCCCGCCTCCAAAAGCTGCTCCATGGCGCGGCGCAGAGCCGCGAAATCGATTCCCCGCTCCATGCGGATTTTGATTCCCGTCACGCGGCCGGCTTCGAACTCGTTCATGATGCAGTAATCCACGTGTTTGAGCGCGGGCAGCACAATCCTTGCGAATCGCTCGCTGTCCTCGCTTACCACGTCGATGGAGGTTTTGATGCCCGCCTCCCTCGCCCGCGCGAGAACTTTCGCGGCAACGGTTCCATGTTCCGGGCACGGTCCATCCATACCATCCAGAAGCAGCAGATAGCCGAGATGAAAAAGGCGCACGTTTGTTTTGGAAAAATCAAAGTGCTCGTCCCCCAGAAGGGCGTTGGCGCCGCGCGCGTGGAAGAAAGTCCGGCGACCGTTTTCCGCGACGGTCATCACATCCGTGTAGGATGTGGGCGCCTGATCGGTGATTTGCAGCGCTTGGGTCTGGACGCCGAGTTCGTGGCAGGTGTTGAGAATAAAACGCCCGTGCGCGTCATTTCCCACAAGGCCGACCGCTTCGAGAGGAAAGGCGCTGCCCATCAGGGCCAGATCCACTAGAACGTTGAAGGGCGAACCGCCCGTTCCCTGCGTCTGGGAGCGAATATTGGCCAGCGCGTCTTGTTGAGGCCAAACGTCGATGATTTTGACCGCGTCAACGATCCAGTTTCCGCCTGCGAGGAGGCCATTTCGAGAACTCATGTGGTGTAAAAATCGGGAGGCAAGCAAAGGCAAATCCCATTGCGCTGCCAAGGGCAAACGCAATTTTTAACCCCGCCCAAACCCCGCAAAGCAGCGCACGAA
>JBILWF010000331.1:0-4230 GCA_044370075.1 Chthoniobacteraceae bacterium
CCAGTTCCAAGGCCAGTTCTGGGAACACACCAACGGCAAGGATTGGACCCCGGTTTCCTTCCTCGGCTCCGCGCCAAACCATGGCGGGTTGGGGCTGGATCTGGCCAAGGACCAGGCCACGAAGGAAGCCGTGAGCGCCCAGTTGGAAGTCCTGCTCCAGACGGAACAGCACACGCTCACCGGCAAGAAACTCGATGCCGCCACGATCAACCGGCTCGCCGTCGATGACCCGATCCGTCAGCTATTGCGTTGGATTGGCGCTTCCGGTCGCGCGAAAGACTGCGGTTGGTCGGACAGCGAAACGCAGGCGTTTTATGCGATCTGCAAACGCGACTTCGGCTTCGATCCCGCCAAGGACGGCCTCGTGTACGCGCAAGATCGCCTCGTGGAACCCAATGGCCCCTGGGATCCGGTTTGGAACCGATTTGCCGAAGCGCCCTCGGCGTACCCCGAAGTCGCCCGCGTAATGGAGACGGCCCAGCCCGCGGATCTGATGGATCGGAGTAATCTGCGTTTCCCCCGGGTCAACGACCAACGCGAAGCCGAGCTGCGCCGCGCCCTCGTCGCTCTCGAAACGCTCGCGACCGGTCCCGCACGCGAGGCGTTGTACCGACTGGTCGGCGAACACCGGGAACGCGCCACCGGTCCGTGGGCTGCCTTGGGCCGTGCACGCCTGGCCGAGGCCACGGTGGCGCTGGGAGAAATGCTCGACGCCATGGGACGCCAACGCGCCGGCACCGATGCCGCTTCATTCGCCACGGATTACCAAAGCGAAGGCTGGAAAGTGGACGCCGCTGCCCGCCGCGCCTTCGCCCTGGCCCGCGACAAGGCCGATGCCGAAGCGGTGCGTTCCGCCCTGCGTGCCACGTATCTGCCCTGGCTGGAAACCGCCGCCGAACGCCTCCAGGCCGCGCCTCCGCAGCGCGAAAGCGACTCCACCGGAACGCCTGCCGAAGCCGGAACCGTGTGGCTGTTCATTGACGGCTTGCGGGCGGATCTGGCGTTGGAACTGCAGGCGCGTATCGAAAAGACGGGTTGGATGTGTACGGCAAACCCCCGCTGGAGTGCCTTGCCCACGGTGACGGCGACCGCCAAACCCGCATGGCATCCTCTGGCGGCGCATTTGGAGGGCCGCGAACTCACCGAAACCTTCCAGCCGCAGTTGCGCGGCAAAGACAAAACCTGCGACACCGCCGAGTTCCGCAAACTGCTGGCGGCATCGGGCTGGAGCTGGATCAGCGCCACCGAAACCGGCGACCCCTCCCAGACGGGTTGGACGGAAGCGGGCGCGTTCGACCGGTACGGCCACGATCAGGGAGCCAAGCTCGCCTGGCGGGTGGAGGAGGAACTGTCCGCCATCGAAGTGCGGATCCGCGAGTTGCTGACGGCGGGTTGGCGCAAGGTACGGGTAGTGACGGATCACGGCTGGCTGTGGCTGCCGGGCGGTCTGCCCAAGGTGGATTTCCCCAAGCACCTGACGGTTTCCAAATGGGGCCGCTGCGCCGTGGCCCAACCGGGGGCGCAGCATGGATTCCCCGAAGTCGGCTGGTACTGGAACAACGCCCATCCGGTGGTGCTCGCTCCCGGCGTGCACTGTTTTCAGCAAGGCACCGAATACACCCACGGCGGCCTCACGCTCCAGGAGGCGTTTTTGGTGGAACTCGAAATCACGCAAACCGGTGCTTCGTCGAGTGAGGCGCAGCCCGTGACGATTGAGTCGGCGCTATGGAGCGGCCTGCGTCTGCGCGTGCGGGTGACGCCGGGCGAACCCGGACTGCGATTGGATTTGCGCACCCGCGCCGGTGACCCCGCGAGCAGCGTGCTTTCGAGTGGCGGAATCAAAGCCACCGACGTCACCGGCTCCGGCAGCGTGATGGTGGAGAACGACGCCCTGGAGGGCAGCGCCGCCGTGTTGGTGGTGCTACGGGGCGACCAGATCGTGGCGAAGAAGAACCTGACCGTGGGCGAAAACTGACCTCTTTCCTTATGCAAATCGACGCACTCGACACCCTTTCCGCAAAAGCGTTTGAAGGATTCATCGTCCGCAAAGACCTCGTCCGACGGTTCAAGGGCCAATACCCCGTGCCCACCTATGTCGCGGAGTTTTTGCTGGGCCGTTATTGTTCCAGCATCAACGAAAGCGAGATCCAGGAGGGCCTCGAAATCGTCCAACGCCAGCTCCAGAGCCGGACGGTGCGTGCAGGTGAGGAAGAACTCTTCAAGGCCCGCGCCAAAGCCGAGGGGCGCGTGAAGTTGATCGACATCGTCACGGCCCGTCTGGACGCCAAGAACGACTGTTTCCTGGCGACGCTCCCCAGTCTGCGTCTCAATGATGTGCGGATCTCCGAAGAACTCGTGCGCACCCACGAGCGCATGTTGACCGGCGGGTTCTACGCCGAGATCGAACTGCATTACGACCCCAGCATCGCCGAGGAAAAGAACGGCAAACCTTTCGGCGTCGAATCCCTCCGGGAGATCCAGCTCTCCAAGCGGGACGTGCTCGAAACGCTTTCCAGGGGACGATCCCTGTTCACCTTCAACGAGTGGCGGGATTTTCTCCTGCGCAGTATTGGCTTGGAGCCGGGGGCGCTCCCCGAACGGACCCGGGACGTGATGCTGTTGCGCATGGTCCCGTTCGTAGAAAACAACTACAACGCGGTCGAACTCGGACCGCGTGGCACTGGAAAGAGCCACCTCTTCCAGCAAGTCTCGCCCTACGCGCACCTGGTATCCGGCGGCAAAGCCTCGGTGGCGCGGATGTTCGTGAACAACACCAACGGCCAGCGAGGTCTGGTGTGCCAATACGACGTGGTGTGTTTTGACGAGGTGTCGGGCATTTCCTTCGACCAGAAGGACGGGGTGAACATCATGAAGGGCTACATGGAGTCCGGGGAGTTCAGCCGGGGCAAGGAGAGCATCCGCGGGTTCGGGGGCGTGGTGATGGTGGGCAACTTCGATGTGGACGTGGCGCACCAGCAACGCATCGGACATCTGCTGGGACCGTTACCACCGGAGATGCGGGACGACACGGCGTTCATGGACCGGATCCACGCGTTCATTCCGGGCTGGGACGTGCCCAAGGTGAGCCGGGACCAGTTGACGGATCACTTTGGGCTGGTGAGCGATTTCCTGTCCTCGTGCTGGAACCATTTGCGGGTGCAGTCGCGGGCGCAGAAGTTCCAGTCCCGGATTCATTTTGGGGGCGCATTGAGCGGCCGCGACACGACTGCCGTGCAAAAGACGATGAGCGGCCTGCTCAAGTTGATGTTCCCCGACGCCAACGGAGACATCCCCGATGACGCAATCGAATGGGCGGCCCGTCTCTCCCTGGAATGCCGGCGCCGCGTGAAGGAGCAGCAGAAGCGAATTGGTTCCGCCGAGTTCCGGAACACGCAGTTCAGTTATTTGTTGGGAGATGAAGGCGTGGAGAAGTTCGTCGCTACGCCGGAACTGCACAGCGAAGACGAGATCGGAAGTGACCCGCTTCCCCCAGGGCAGGTGTGGATCCTGTCTCCAGGCGGTCCCGACGAAAATCCGGGCCTGTTCCGTGTGGAGTGTAACGAAGGCCCCGGCTCTGGGGTGAAGATCCTAAACCAGCCGCCCCCAGGGCCGTTCAAGGAAAGCGTCCGTTGCGCCGAGCAGAACCTGTACGCACGGGCGAAGGAATTGGTCGGCGACCGGGATCCGCGAAGCCACGAGTATACGCTGCAAATGCGGGCGTTCGACGCGTGCAAGAGCGGGAGCGCTACGGGGGTCGGGGTGTTGCTAGCGTTGTGCTCCGCGCTCCTGGGCAAGAGCCTCAAGGGCGGTTTGTGCGTGGTAGGCGGGCTAAACCTGGGCGGCTCGATCGAAACGCTGGCGAGTCCGGTGAACGTGGCCGAGGTGGCCGCAAGCAAAGGCTGCACGGCTCTGTTGATGCCGGTGGCCGCCCGCAAGCAGCTGGTGGACCTGCCCGACGACATCGCGACCAAAGTGACGATCGTTTACTACGGCGACGCCCGGGACGCGTTGCTGAAGGCGTTGGGGGATTAGGGAGGCGCAAGACAAGATGGAAGAGATCGACCAGGTACGGGAGCATTTCAACAAACGTCGCCAACACGCGGGGTTCTTTGAGGCACCTGGCAAGAACGGCCCAGATAGAAAGCGGTGCAAAGAACGGGGTGTTGTTTGGGAGTGGTTGCAAACACAGTTCGACGAGCCGGAGCTCTATGTGGATCGCATTCAATCCTG
>JBILWF010000332.1:0-4214 GCA_044370075.1 Chthoniobacteraceae bacterium
AACAGAACCGGGTGGAGTTCGCCGGAGTACGACGGTTTGATAGCGCGTGCCGGGCGTGAGGCGGATTCGGGCAGGCGGTTTGAATGTTTCCGGCAGGCGGAGAAGATCCTGGTTGTGGAGGAGGCGCCGATTTGTCCGCTGTATTACTACGTGGGAATCCAGATTTACGACGGGGACAGGATTGGCGGATTGGAGCCTAATTTACTGGATGAGCATCCCTTGCGTTTTATCCACTGGAAGAATCGGTAGGTAGTTTTGCAGGTTATGAGTCGCGTGGTGTACGAGTTGTATCGAGTGGTTTGCGCGCTGCTTGGTCTTCTGTCTGTGGAAACGGTGGAGGTCGTTGCGCGCGGGGTGGGAGTGGCGGCCTGGTGGGTTTTGGGTTCGTATCGAAAACTGATTTTACGCAATCTAGAGACAGCCTTCGGTGATGAATGGTCGGAGGAGAAGCGGCGGGAAGTTGGCAGGCAAAGTTTCGCTTGTTTTGCGGCCAATATGGCAGTGGGCATTTGGTGGAGTCGGCG
Source organism: Chthoniobacteraceae bacterium (assembly GCA_044370075.1). GTDB lineage: Bacteria > Verrucomicrobiota > Verrucomicrobiia > Chthoniobacterales > Chthoniobacteraceae > Chth-196. Next base: position 525 of record JBILWF010000332.1, read on the forward strand.
CGATGTACGGGAGTTGATGAATCAGGTCGAACTGGAGGGACTTGAGGACTTTGAGCGGGTGATCCGTTCCGGACGCGGGGCCGTCGTTATTTTGAGTCATTTGGGCAACTGGGAGTTGGCGGCGCGGTTGATTCCGCTTCTGGTGAAGTGCCCTACCGGGGCGGTGTATCAGAGGCTCGGAAATCCATGGATGGACCGGGCCATACGCGCGCAACGGACTCGGGAGGGATTGCAGCTGTTCGAGCGTAAACAGGGCTTTCACAAGGCGATTGAAATGGTGCGTTCAGGCGGGTTGGTTGGCGTGCTGGCCGACCAGCATGCGGGGGATGCGGGCTACTGGTGTCCGTTTTTTGGGCGTTTGGCTTCGACGACGCCTCTGCCCGCAACCATGGCTCTGCGTTCCGGGGGAGCGCTGCTTTCGTGTGCGGTGTACTCCCGTCCCGGGGGGCGCTGGAAGATAGTCCTCAGTGGGCCCATTGAGTTACCGGAACGGGATGTTTCTGCGTGGACCGAGCGCGTTAATGCTGAGATGGAGCTCCAGATCCGCGAACAACCCCAGGATTGGCTGTGGGCGCATAATCGCTGGAAAACGCCCAACCCCGATTTTCTTCTCGGATCTGTGCGCCGCGGCATCGCTCGAGGCGGCTTTTCCCGGCGTTTCCGGCTGGCGGTGCGCTCTCCCAACTGGTTGGGAGATGCGGTCATGGCTGTACCGGGGGTGTGCGCGCTCAAGCAGGCCAGGCCGGACCTCGAACTGACAGTCGTGGTTCCTGCAAAGATAGCAGACTTGTGGCGGGAAATACCTGCCGTGGACCGTGTGGTGCCGATACCCGCGGGGGCGGGTGTTTTTAAAACGGCGGATTTATTGCGCGAGGGCAACCACGATGCGGTGTTGGTGTTACCCAATTCGCTCCGGGTTGGACTGGAGGCCTGGCTGGCGGGAATTCCGCGTCGTGTCGGCCTGCGGGGGCATATGCGGGCTTTTTTCCTCAACCAGTTAGTGCCCCGCCGCGAGCCGGGGTCTTCGGCCGGAGACAGCCATCAGGTGCATCATTACAGGCATCTGGCTCGCGTAATCGGAGCACCTGACGGGCAGGAGAACGTAATTCGATCCCAATTCCCGGGCTCGGAGCCGTCCGCTGTTTCTCCCTGGCCGGATGGCAATTCGCGTGCAGAATCCCTCCAGATTGCAGTTTGTCCGGGAGCGGAGTACGGGGAGGCCAAGCGCTGGTATCCGGAGCGGTTTGCCGCCGTAATGCGTGCGGTTGCGGGGTCATACGAATGTCGCTGGCATTTGGTGGGAGTCGCCCGGGACAAACCCGTTGGGGAGCGGATTGAGGCGGCTTTGCGGGAGTGTACAGGACGGGATGTGGTTTTTGACAACTGGATAGGCCGGACTAGTTTGCGGGAGTTAATCAGCCTATTGCGCGCATGTGATGTTCTGGTGACTAATGACACGGGTACCATGCACCTCGCTGCCGTTTTGGAGGTGCCCGTTGTGGCGGTCTTTGGGTCCACGGAACCTCTTCTGACAGGCCCGTTGGGGGAGGGGCATGAGATTGTCCAGCACCGCGTGCCGTGTGGCCCGTGTTTCCTGCGCCAGTGTCCTCTGGATTTCGAGTGCATGAAACGCGTGACGGTTGCAGATGTGGTTGCCGCTGTTGAGCGCGTTTTGAATCGGGCGGAGACCTTTGCGAAAAAAAGTTCTCCCTCGGCTTAACTCTGATCTAAGGTTTAGGCTCCCCAAACCTGCGCATTCCTATGGCCATCACCCTTCCCCACCGGTCAAACGCTGACCTTTTGGAGTCCCAATATCAGCGCTGGATTCAGGATCCCCACTCCGTGGACGCCACGTGGTCCGCTTTTTTTGAGGGATTTCAACTCGGAAATTCCACTCAACCTCAGGCAGATCCAGCAAACGGTGCGGGCGCCGCCGGCGATGCAGCATGGCAGACGAAGGTGGACAGCCTTGTCCACGCGTATCGCGGCCTGGGTCACACCAAGGCGCACGTCGATCCGTTGTCGAAAGAGGCGCCGAAAAATGCGGACCTCTCGCTAAAGGCCCTTGGGTTTGACGAAAAAGATCTGGATCGGTCTGCGTCCTCGGTGCTGTTTGCGGGTGGAAAACAACAGTCTTTGCGGCAGCTCATTTCCGCACTGGAGTCAATCTACTGCGGTCGGATTGGGGTGGAGTTTGCGCACATTCAAAACCCGGAGGTTCGCGAATGGGTGCGGAAACGCTTTGAAGCGGCGGTTTCCTCCAGTTCTGTCCCCTCCGAAACGCAGCGGCGCATGCTTCGGCAGATTCTTTCGGTGGAGAGTTTTGAGAAGTTTTTGCATACGCGTTTTGTCGGGCAGAAACGGTTTTCCATCGAGGGAGGTGAGTCGCTTATGGTGGGGCTGTATGGGGTGTTGGAGAGTTGTCCAAAGTACGGGATCGAAGAGATCAACATGGGCATGGCACACCGGGGGCGCCTGAGCGTAATCAATGATTTCCTTCAAAAACCCATCTCCGTGATGTTTGCCCAGTTCTCGGAGAACTACATCCCGGACACGGTTGCAGGGGATGGGGATGTGAAATACCATCTGGGTTACCGGACCCGCCGCGAGCTGGAGGGCGGGTATCAGGTTTCTGTGCGTCTCGCTCCGAATCCGAGTCATCTGGAAGCGGTTAATCCTGTGGTGCAGGGCATGGCGCGCGCGCGGCAGCATGTGCGCGGCGACAGCGCCCAGCGCTCAAAGGTCATCGCGGTGCTTGTGCATGGGGACGCCGCCTTTGCCGGACAGGGTGTTGTGGCCGAGACGCTCAACATGTCGCAGCTTGAGGGCTATCGCACAGGCGGCACCATCCACTTTGTGGTAAACAATCAGATCGGATTTACCACGCTTCCTCGGGACGCACGTTCCTCGCGCTATTGTACGGACATTGCCAAGATGATCGACGCGCCGGTGTTTCACGTAAACGGCGACGATCCGCTAGCTGTGCGCATTTGCACCGAACTAGCCGTCGAGTACCGGCACACCTTCAAGAGCGACGTGGTGATCGATATCGTCTGCTACCGGCGTCACGGTCACAACGAAGGGGATGAACCCTTGTTTACGCAGCCCACCATGTACCGGGAAATCGGCGCACATCCCACACTGGGCGTTTCTTATCGGACTGCCCTGCTGCAACAGGGAGTTCTTTCGCAGGAGGAAGCCGCGTCCATAGACCGGGAGTTTGAGACCCGCTACGAGTCCGCACTCGCGGAGGTCAAGGAGGCCGAACAAAACAAGACCCTCGACAAGTACTCCCATTCCAATTCCGTTTTCCAACCGCCGTTTTCCCACGACCCGGTGGAGACCGCCATCTCCAAAGGGCTGCTTGACAAGGTCTGCGAGGGTCTCACGCGACTGCCTGCGGACTTTCAAATGATGCCTCGCTTGAAGAAGTTTTTTTTGGACAAGCGCCATCAGGTTTGGAAGGAGGGCGCCGGTTACGATTGGGCGTACGGCGAGGCGCTGGCTTTTGGTTCGCTGGTCGCCGAGGGAACCCCCGTTAGGTTGTCGGGTCAGGACTGCCGGCGCGGCACCTTCTCTCACCGGCACGCGTATCTGTACGACGAACGCACCCGGGAGCGGTATTCGCCTCTGCAGCACATCGCGCCGGATCAGGCGCGCTTTAATGTGTACAACTCGCTCTTGAGCGAA
>JBILWF010000333.1:0-4213 GCA_044370075.1 Chthoniobacteraceae bacterium
GTCGCGGATTCGCAGGAGATTCAATGGGATTTTGGGGATGGAACCCAGGGCTTGGGGCGTTCCCCGATGCATGTGTACTTCTCGAGCGGGGAATTCACGGTGACCATGACGGCTCCGGGGTGTCCTCCGGTGCCGCAACGGGTCTACATGTGGGCCGCGCCGTCGCCCACGAGTCCGTTTTCACTGGCGAAGGCCGTGGAATTGCTGACCACCGATGGGTGGCAGAGGTGGGATTTGTCGCGGATCAACCAGTTGTTTGATTTCCTGACGGTGTGCGAACAGCCCACCCGCTGGCCACTGGTGGAGACGGTAGGTTTGCACCTGCTCGAGCAACCGGAACTGGATTTGAAGCGGCGTGTGCTGCTGCACACACACGTGATGGAGGCCGTTGCGCAGCAGGGGCGCGGGGGCGAGGCGCTCCGGCGGATGGAAGCTGCGCTGGCCGCAGCAGGCAAGCTTCCCTCGCTGCAGGCGGTAGTACTGCTCAAGAGTGCGGATATCCACTGGCGTTCGCTCAAGGACGCGACGGAGGCGGCGCGTCTGTACGAAAAAATCACCACGGAGTACCGCGGCATCGAGGTACCCGCGGTGCGCGAGGCGGCCATTCACTGGGGAGATCTTTACACCGAAACGGGGGACCTCGTGCAGGCCGCGGAGCGTTACAAACTTGCCAAGACACTCGGTGGTGAAACCTTTGCGGCCACGGGACAGACAGAGGCCGTTCAGCGCGGGGCGCAACTGCGTATTGCGGAGCAAAAGCTCAAAAGCGGCGATGTGCGCGGCACCCGCCTTCTGCTCCAGAAAATGGAGTTAAGTTTTCCTGAGCAGAAACTCGAGGGGCTGTTTCGTTTGTTGCGTGCGGAGACCGAGCGCATGGCGGGGCGCTACGAGGAAGCCGTGGAGCATTACGAGGTGTTGTTGCGGTTGCGTCAGTGGGCTGGCTTTCGCGACAAGGCGATTCACGGACTGGCGGACTGCGCTTACCGGCGGCGGGACTTTAAAACGGCCGTGGATTGGTTCGACAAACTGAGGGAGTCATTTCCCGAAACCTTCGACGCGATGAAGCTCCAACCGGTGTATGCGCTTGCCAAGGAGCGCGCTGAGGATGCCGGGCAGGAGGGGATGTTCGCCGGGTTCGGCACGGGATTTGAACCGGAGCAGGTGGCAGCCGACCTGCGGAATCCCAAGCTGGTCTTGGCTCCGGTGTTGGGAATTGACGGGCCGAACGTGGTAACCAACCGTCTGGCTTACCAACGGGATCTGCACCAATTTCCACCCGGAAGTTCCTGCTGGATTGAGTTTTGGTACCGCAAACCGATGGGGACCATCACGGGCTTCTCAATGAACGTGCAGGCATACGAGGGGGTGGAGGTGTTGCCCGCGAAAAAGACGTTTGAGACGCTTATTGGCATGGACCGCTCGGCGTACGGACAGTGGCGCAAGGCTGCTGCTTTGATTCCAATACCAAAAGCCCATGACGCGCTGCTGGTCATGGGCTTGGTCTGGAACCAGGGACCCGTGCATGTCGATGGTTTGAGGATTTTGCCCGTCAGCGACCGGCAAAACGATTCGCTGCGCAACTTCATCGAATCGGGGGATGCAGAACCCTAGGTCTTTTTTGTTCATGACGTCGATGACACCACCCTTTGACTTTCTGCGCGCGCGCAATGCGTTTGCGGCGCCGGCTTCGCGTGCATTTGCCGTGTTTTGCCTGCTGCTTTTCATGCCGTTTATGTCCGGCTTCAGCAGGCTTGCGGCGAGGGAAGTTCATTCCAACGGACTGGGGGGAGGCCGTTGGAGCGAGGCGACGACATGGCGCGGGGGCATAGTTCCCACCGCGGAGGATGAGGCCGTGATCGCGGCGCGGGACAGTGTGCTTTTCGACCGGGACGATTCGGACAGGCCCACCTGCAGGCAGTTGATACTGGATCCGAAATCAAACCTCGTCTTTCAAAGCGGCCTGGGCAAACGCACGCTGACGGTGGACGGGCCCGTGGAGATTTTTGGTGTCTTCAAAATGGCGGCGCAGGCCGCGGGCGACGACATGGCTCTGCAGATCAGCGCCGCCGCCGCTGCAGACCGGACGATCAAGGTGGAGCGGGGCGGGGCGTTGCTTGTTTCGGGACGGCCTTTTGCGGCCGGCGCGCAACCGAACGCCCGCATTACGGTGACCGCACCCCCTGAAGGCAAAGTGGCCGCGAGTGCGGAGGCGACGGTGGCGAATAAAGGGGCGATAGAAATCCAGAATGCGTGGATCCATCAGGTCGTGATCACGGTTAACGGCATCGACAACACGGGAGCGAAGCCGAATGAGCGGTGTAATTTTTTGAATAACCTTTTTACTGCGCAGTCCGCGGTGGTTCTGTCGGGATGCGATAGCGCGGTGGTGGCGCGGAATACCTTTGAGGCGCGCGAGGGTTCCCGTCCCAAGGCCGCTGCGATTCGGGCGGCATCCAGCCCGCTTGCCGAGATCCGCGAGAATCAAATCACGGGGCGGTACTGGTTTGGGATCGAGTTGATGATGACCGAGTCCGTGGTCAGCGGGAATCAGGTGCAAAATTGCGGGACGGGAATTATGTTGACCCGCAGTGCGATGCTATTGAAATCCAATCGGATACTAAAGTGTGACTTGGGCTTGCGTACCACGCTGGTCCGGGGAAACAGCGAGGAACTTATTGTGGAAGAGTGTGCGCTGCCGGCGTTGGTGGAGGCGTCGACCCTGCAGTTGAGCGGGGTGCGGATGGTCAAGCTGGCAGGCAAGCCCGACTCGGCTCTCAAGCTGGTGGAAGGTGCGCTGCAGTTGGTCAACTGCGATATCGGTGTAGCGGACGTGAGTGTCGCGGCCCGGAAGAGCCCTCCGGGCGGGGCTGACGCGGAGGAGCCCGCCGTGCAGGCCATGGCGTTCGTCGTGGTGAAGCTTACGGGCGACGTGCCCCGCAACACCCAGGTACGGCTGCGCACAACCCGTCCAGAAGCTTCCCTTGCCGCGGGCGCGCAGGATCCCAACGTTCGTAACTCTCCGGCTCCGGTACGCGCCGATGGCACCACGCCCCTTCCCGCGACGCTTGTTCCTCTCCTCGTGAAAACGTGGTCCATCGACGGTTCCGGGGTGGCGCGGGAAAGCCCCGAATACACGCTGGAAGTGCTCGCGCCTTCGGCCGAGGAGGGCGGACCCCCGCGGGTGATCAAATCGGTGTCAATCAAGCCGGAGGCGCGTTGGTTTCGCAGCGCGCCGAATGATCCGGACCCGACTCTCGAGGTTTCCCTGCCATGAGACACTGTATCCACCTCGCCGTCTTTTTGCTGTGCGTTTCTGCGCAGTGCCTGCGTGCCCAACGGGAGGTTGCCTTTCCCCCTGCCGAGGGTAAACCACCGCCTGCGGCGAAGGCGCCACCCAAGACTCAAACCGGTGGCGAAGAGACCGATGTGATTCCTGATCCCGGTCCGACCATGCGTAAAACGCAGGAGCGCACGCCCCCGCCGCCGACCACTCTCACGGTGATGTACAAGGTCGAGTACGGAGAGAAACTCCGCTACACGCATCCCGACGGCACCGTGCAGGTTTTCGACCAGTGGCAGAGTTTTCCCGGGGACGCATCGCGGTTGATCATTGGCGCAAACGAACGTCTCGCGGACGGAAACAACTACCAGTACGCAACGAAGCCGCTTTCCAGTCCGGGATTTGACCCCGTGGACATCCCAATCCTGTACATGACGGGCGACTACGATTTTGTGTTCACGCCCGCGGAGGTGGAGAATCTGCGGAAGTATCTCAACGGCGGGGGAACGATTCTCTTCAACGCGGCCCGCGGCATGGAGGAGTTCTCGGCCGCGGTGGCGCGTGAAATGCGGAAGGTATTCCCCCAAAAACAATTCATGCGCCTGCCTCCGGATCACGCGGTGTTCAACGCGCGTTACCGGGTGAACCAACTGCAGACCCTCGTCAATGGGGTGCAGTTTCAGCAGGTGCCCGAAATCTATTCCATGGACATTGGCACGCGGGCGGCGGCGATCCTGGTTCCGCTCGGATTGGGCGCCGCATGGAGTGGGGAGAAATATCATCCCTCGGGAAAACACGTGCTTGGGGAGACGGCGTGGCGGCTTGGGGTGAATCTGGTGGCCTATGTGCTGGGCAGTTCGGAGTACGGGCGTTTTCTCGCCCAGCAGTTTCCGGAGTATGCGGGCCAGACGCGTCCGGGCGACGTGTTTCGGT
>JBILWF010000334.1:0-4207 GCA_044370075.1 Chthoniobacteraceae bacterium
GTCGGTGAGCGTGCGCGCCCTTTTGCCTGAAAATGTGGGAACCGAACTGGCTCCCATGCCGCAAGCTCTTCCTCCGCGTCGCATCCCGTATCGTCCGTCCCTTGCAGCACTGTGCCTGCTGTGGGCGGGGGCGGGCTGGCTGTTGTTTTACAAGCCGCGTCCCAAACCAGTCGCGCCACCGTCGCCTCCGCCCGTACCGACCCCGCCCAAGTCGCTGGGGGAAATTCTCGAACCGCTCGCGCTCAAAGCGGCTCGGAAAACCATCACGACGGAGGAGAAGGTGCTGCTCGAGCAAACCGTGCTCCGCCACTGGAGCGAGAAGCTTCAAATCACCGAATTAGATGCAGACGAACAATATGAGATTATCCGTCAGGATCCCGAAGGGGGCGTCCTCTTCGGAGCCCTCGAGCGCTGGCTCTACCAGCCCGCATCCCTCATCTTGACCACAGAGGTCACCAAGGCTCTTCAACCGTACTTTGACATTCCGGCCCCAGGCTCCGGTCCACTTCCTTCCAAAAAGAAGAAAAAAACGAACTGGGATGAGGACGAGGATCTGGAGGAGGAAGCTGGCGCGGAGCAACGCAACAACCCAGACGAAGACGACTTCGACAAAGAGGAGGAGAACGCTTCAACAACGCGCTCCAAACGCAGAACCCCTGCCTCAGAGCAGGAAGACCCCGGGCAGAAAGAGAACGAAAAACGTGCTTTGTCGCGCGGACGGGGCGGGCAACCTTCCAACTCTGAGTCCGCCAAAGGCAAAGCTGAAACGGATCCCCTGGCCGATAACACCCCGCCTCCAGTTGGCAGACGGCCGGGCTACCGCCGCAGAAGATGAGCTTTCACCGGCCCTTGTTGCTTTGCCTCCTCGTCCTGCCGGCCCTGTGGGCTGTGTGGCGCCACGCCTGCGCTGGCATTCCGTTGTTGCTGCCCGTAGACCATTCCAAGGGCAATGACGGCCGTTGGTTGAGACGTTTCACCACGCTGGCAGAATGTTCGCCCGCGCTGCTGCTGGCCTGCGCAATCCTCTTCCTCTCCGGTCCGCGGAGGCCCGCGCCGCCGCGCGATCAGCGCATACTCAACAACATCACGCTGCTGGTGGACGTTTCCGGCTCCATGGAAGAGACGGTTCCGGGGGGTAAAACCCGGTTTGAAACAGCCATGTCCTGCGCCCGTGCTTTCTGCTCCCGTCGTGAAGGAGACGCCTTCGGGCTTTCGATTTTTGGGGGAGATCTGCTGCACTGGTTTCCTCCAACCAAGGACTTGAGTGCTTTGCGCAACGCGACGCATTTTATACGGCCGCGGGATTTGCCGCATTGGTTTGCGGGAACCCTGATCGCCCGCGCGCTGGAGGGCTGTGTCCCGCGCCTTGCTTCCACCACGGAAGGAGATCGTGCCTTGATTTTACTTACGGACGGGGAAAGTGCGGACTTTGACGGATCCACCGAACGACAGGTTGCCGAGAAATTAAAAGCCGCCCGCATCAAGGTGTTTAGCGTGGTCATTGGCGAGGATCCCACAGAGGGCCTTTATCACATTGCTGCGCAGACGGGTGGCAAAGTGTTCCGGGCGGACGACCCGAAAACGCTCACGGATGTCTTCAATGAAATCGACAGTCTTCAGCCTTCGGAGTTTCGGCAGATAGTATCCGACTGGGTCGACTGGTACCAACCGGTATGCCTTGCCGGGTTCACCGCTCTCGCCGGCTTTTGCGTTCACCTTCTCGGGCTCCGGTTTACGCCATGGTAAATTTTTTCGAACCCCTCCCGGCGGTTGCTGCCGCGTTTTTTGTGGGCTGCCTGGCGTGGTGGAGTGAACACCGGCATGCTCGCAGAATGCAGAGCGGGTGTGTGCTGGCATTCGGGCCCTCGGCGTCCCTGCGGCGCTGGCTGGCACTGTTGCCGGCGTCGCGTGGCGTCGCCGTGTCGTTCTTTGCATGGGGAATCCTGATGCTTCTTTCCTTGGACGGGGGAAAAATTCAAACACCTCCAACGCGGACAAGACACCTGATGGTCCTGCTGGATGTTTCACCCAGCATGCTCATTCCCGATGCGGGCCCCCTGCATGACCAGTCTCGTGCGCTCCGCGCCGCCGATGTGTTGCTTTCCGCTTTAAACCGCGCGCCGGGAAATCACTTGAAAATTTCGATGGCTGCCTTCTACACGCACGCCAAACCGCTGGTTCACAATGCAGAGGACCGCAATCTGGTCATGTTTATGGCACAGCAACTGCCGCTGCACATCGCATTTAAGAGCGGAAAAACCAACCTTGTGAAATCGGTCAACGAAGCCGCCGCGCTTTGTTCGGAGCTTCCACGCGACAGCACCACGTTTCTCGTGCTCTCAGACGGCGACACTCTTTCCGACACGGGATTGCTGCCCATGCCGCCCTCCATTTCCCGCGTGATCATCGCCGGGGTGGGGGACACATCCAAGGGGGCCTTCATTGATTCGCACATGTCCCGCCAGGATTCGGCCTCCCTGGGACAGTTGGCCAGACGTCTCAAAGGTTTTTACTACGACTGCAACCTCCAACACATCCCTTCCGAGGCGCTCACCACCCTGCTGGAGCTGGCGCCGGGAAGAACCGGGATTCCGTGGAATCTTCGGCTTCTTGCACTCACGAGTGTAGCTGTCGGTGCCGTAACTCTGGCGCTGCTTCCATGGTTGGTTCAGCGCTTTGGCGCCCCCCTTCACCCCGCACTGCGCGTTGCTGACGTTTCCAGCCCCATTTCCCAGACCCTCACAAGTTGACTCTCATGAAAAAGAAACTCCGTCTGCTGTGGATCCTTTTTCCACTTTTGGTAATCACATTCCATTTTGGGCAGGGACGACGTATAGAATACCACGAGTCTGCAAATATCCTGCGGGATGCGGGTTTGGCTGCGGAAAAAGCGGGAAAATACGATCTGGCCCTCCGCCGTTTCTCGGAGGCCCTCACCAAAGCTGCGGGCGCGGATCCCTCCCTGCGCATCCGGCTCCAGCTCGACACCGCGCGCGTTCGCATCCAGCAGGGTGATTCCTTCGAGGTGGCCGATGCGCTCGATCAAATGCTGCAATCTCCCGAGGCAGAAAATGTTCCGAAAAGCCTCATGCGCGAAGCCCGCTCGCTTGCCGCTGAGGCCCATTACTATGCGGGTTACGCGCTCCGCCTCGAAAATGCAGGCCGCGATCTGTGGATGGACGAACTTGAGCGCGCCCGGCAACACCTGCGGGCGCTCAGCGAGAACGCCATCCAGAGGGGTGCTGCGGAGGATGCGGATGCCTACGGGCGCAATCTCGAATCCGCAATACGGCTCGAGCGCTCGAGCATGTACGAGCTTTTGGGCAAAAATGTTCCTGCGCCGTGCGAAGGCTGCCGCAAGAAAGGTGTATTCAAAAAAAAGTGCGACAAGTGTAACGGAAAGAAACCCGGCGAGAAACCGGAGGAAGAGCCCAGTAACAAAAAGGGCCGCTCCAAATACGACCCCGGAATCGGCTCGTAAACCCGGGGATGGCAGCAGCTCTTTACTTTTTTGCGTATGAGAAAGCCCTTCGCCCTTTCCATTCTCCTTTTTGCCGCGGTTTGCGCAATCTCCACGCCCGGGGGATTCTTCGTTTCTTCAAAAGTCAACGCCTCGGCTCCGGTCGCTTCCGATCTGGATGAATCCTACGCCGTCGTAGGCCCGCCCGCCCCGGCGGCGCCCAACGGGCAACCGGCTCCCGCGCAGAACGGTGATGCAAAAAAAACCGCTTCCGAGCTTCTCGCTGCGATGAATTTTCATGCCGCGACTGAAACGCTCCAAACCGCTCAGGAAAACGCTTTGAGGCCGGTTACGCCCGAAACGGAGCAGAGTCAGCTTGCCGCGCGCATTGCCGCGGCAGCTCTCGCGGGCGCATGGCTCACGGTGCGCGACGTGCTTGGCGCTCTGCCCGACAAGGCGGCCGCCAAGCAGCTGTACGCGGCTTTGGTCAACAAGATGGCATCGGTTTCCGGGCTTCCCGCTTCCTCGCCGCCACCCCCGGAGGCGCGGTATCAGCAGCGTCCGGATCGATATGACGCCCAGCGGAAACATCTTTTTCTCACACGCGATGTCCTGGGAATTCTCGCAGCGGCACCGGCACCCATAGAAAGCGCGCTTTTAGATCCGCTCCGCAGCCTTGTCTCCAGCGCAGGGCCGGCGGTGATCGAACCTTTGAACAAGGCTCTGACCACCGGTTTTCCGGGCCTT
>JBILWF010000335.1:0-4202 GCA_044370075.1 Chthoniobacteraceae bacterium
GAGGTGTTGGAGTTGGCGGACGGGGACTTTTTGTTACTGGAGTGGCTCCGCCGTGGCGCCGGTCGCCTTGTGGTGATCGGGCATGGAATGGAGGGCAGTTCGCGTTCGGTTTCGGTACGGGGTTTGGGGCGGTACCTTGGGGCGCGGGGATGGGACGTTGTCGCCTGGAATCTGCGCGGGTGCGGGGGGCGGGATAACCGCCGTCCGGGCTGGTATCACGCGGGTCAGACGGAGGATTTGCGCGCGGTGCTGGGGCGGGTGTCGGCGGGGTACCGTGCGGTGGTTGTTGCGGGGATAAGTCTGGGTGGAAACCTCCTTTTGAAATACCTCGGGGAAGGGGAAGTGCATCCGGAGGTGCGTGCGGCGGTTGCGGTTTCGGCTCCCCTGGACTTGGAGGCCTCCGCGCGGGTGCTCGACGGCCGGATTCCGAACCGCCTGTATCTTGAAAGCTTCCTGCGATCCTTCAGGGCGCGCATCGAGCGGAAGGCGGTTCTCTTTCCTGAGGTATTCCGCGGGCGTCCACGAGCGCCCCGCACGCTCCGCGAGTTTGACGCCGCTTACACGGCGCCTCTCAACGGGTTTGCGGACGTGACGGCCTACTGGCATGCCTGCAGTTCGGTGCGCTTTCTTGGGGGCATTCGGGTTCCTTCGTTGGTTTTGAACGCGCGGGACGACCCTTTTCTCACGGCTGAGTCCTTTCCTGAGGCGGAGGGAATGCGCAGCGGGTGTCTGTGGGTCGAAACTCCGCGGCACGGGGGCCATGTGGGGTTTCTCCGCGGCGTCGCCGGTTTGCACCCGTGGTGGGAGGCGCGGGTGGGCGAGTTTTTGGAGTCGGTGGTTGGGGGCGGCTCTGAGCCCGAGAGCGCTTGAGTTCCCGGAGGGGGGCGCACTAGGGTGAAAGCCGAGTTCCTGAGATGACAGATACCCCCCCTTCCGTTTGGCGTTCCCGACTGCGCGGCCTTGGTTTTCAAGTTGGAGTCTTTTGGATTTTGTCTCTCGTGTTGCGGGTGGTTTTGCACGGGAAATTCGGCCAGCAGCTGAATTTGGATTGGAGGGAAACGTTTACATTTTACGCGGTCGGAGCCCTCCGGGACGGGTTGGTGGGACTCTTTGTTTTGATGCCGGTGGCCGTGGTGGTTTTTGGGGTGGGGGAAAAAAAAATCGGAGCGCCCGTCCGAACGGGAGTCGGTCGTTTTTTCCTCTTTGTGTGGTGGGCACTGATTCTTTTTGTGATTCAGGCAGAGTATTATTTTTTCCACGAGTACAGTTCGCGTTTTAACACGGTTGCGATCGATTACCTGCACTACTGGACGGAAGTGTCCTCCAATATCCGGCAAATGTATCCGATGGGGCGGATTCTGACGGTGTGTGGCCTGGGGGCTCTGGCGGTGACCATCTGGTGTGCAACGAAGTTCCCGCTTCGGCTGGGGGCTGGCGCGGCGGGTCGATATGCATTTTTGGGGACATATGCGGGGCTCGCGGCGTTGGCGGTGTGGGGGGCGGGCAGGGTTTCGCTGCAGTGGCATCCCGAACGCCTTGTCAACGAGCTCAGCTCCAACGGCCTCACTTCAGGGGCGATCGCCCTTTGGACGCGGAACCTGGCTTACGGGGATTATTTCCCGACGCTTCCGCGGGAGGAGGCCTACGCCCGGGCACGGGTGCTGCTGGACACCCCGGGAGCCGAGTGGGTTGGGGATCCTTTCTGTCTTCAACGGAGAATTCCCGGGGACGTAACGCGCCCAAAGAAGAATGTGGTGATTTTTCTGGAGGAGAGTTTTGGGAGTGAGTTTTGGGGGAGTTTGAACGGTCGCAAAGGCGGGCCCTCCTCGCTGACCCCGCGGCTGGACGCCCTTTCGGAGCAGGGGCTGCTTTTCACCAATTTGTTTGCGGATGGAAACCGGACTATCCGGGGCATCGAGGGAGTTCTGGCCTCCTTTCCGCCCCTCCCCGGCGATAGTATTGTGGCTCGCACGCTCACCAGCGGGTGCGAAACGCTGGCCTCCGTTTTTGCAAGGGACGGTTATCAAACGCGGTTCATTTACCCGGGGCGCGGTGTGTTTGACGGCTTGGGCAGGTTTTCGCTCGCAAACGGATTTGGGCATTTTACGGAGCAGAAGCACTTTGATGCCCCGGTGTTCACCAATGTGTGGGGGCATTGCAATGAGGACCTGTACGACCAGGTCCTGAAGGAGGCCCGGGAGGATTATCAGGCGGGAAAGCCATTTTTTATCACCGCTTTGAGTGTCTCCAACCACCAGCCGTTCACGTACCCGGAGGGCCGGATTTCAGAACCGAGTTACGCCCGCCGACGCACCCATGCGGTCAAATATGTGGATTTTGCCCTGGGCCGTTTCTTTGACGCAGTGCGGCAGGAGTCTTTTTGGAAGGAGACGCTTTTTGTGGTGATCGCCGACCACGGGGCCCGGGTGTACGGGAGTCAGACCCTGCCGCTTTACAGTTACCGGATTCCCTGTCTGGTGCTGGGCGATGGGGTGGAACCGGGGCGCTGTGATACTCTGGGGTGTCAGTTGGACGTCGCTCCTACGATTTTGGCTATGTTGGGGCGGCCATACGACTCCGTCTTTTTCGGGCGGGATCTCCTTGGAAAGGCTTTAGTGCCACGGCGGGCGATTTTGAATCATAACCGCAGCGTCGGGATTTACCGGGACGGCCGGTTGGTGGCGCTGTCGCTGAACCGGGTCGTGGAAGAGTTCCGCGGGGATGCAAAGGGGGGGTTGGAGCGGGTTACCTTCGATGCAGAGGCCGAGGAGCTTTCCAAAGACCTTACCGCGCTTTTGCAGGTGGCTGACGACTTGTACATGCACCGCCGGTATCGCTGGCAGCCTGCGGGTCATTGACTGGGGTGGGCGTGGGGGTGGTAAGTCGGGGACGGAATGTCCTCAAATGTACTGGCCCGCGGGGAGGATAGGCCCCCCGCGGACGGGATCACGGCAAGCGGCTCGCTCTCGGAAGAATACCCTGCGGATGGGTACTTCAGTTTCCCTCGGGCTTGGGAGCGGTGGGCGGGCGCTGCGGGTCTGTTTTTTCTCCCCGTTTTTCCCTGCCCTCGACGCCCTCTCCGGGATGGGGCCTCCGGGGCCGTGGTTCCTGTTTATCGGGATTTTCGCGGCTTGCCCGGTTGAGGTCGGCTCGCAGACGGCCCAGCTCCTCCTCCAAATGATCCAGCCTGCGTTGCAGATCGCGGGGATCCCCGGGGGGATGGGGCGGCTCGGCGGCATGGGAACCATTCCCACCGGCTGCGTTTCCCCTGAGGGCTTCCCCTTCGCGCATGAGTCTGCGCGCGGCATCGCGTGCCTGTTCCAAGGCCCCTCGGGCTTGATCGAGGGCTTTGTCTGGGATTTGCGGCAGCCAGTCGGGCATTCCATTCTTCGCCCAGAAGGGCTGCCACGATCCGGGGCCTGAATTTGCCGTGTCCTCCTCCCGCTCTCCCAAAATGGCCTCCAGCGTGGTTTCCTTTCCCGCTTGGAGAACGCTGAGGCGCACCTTGTCCCCGGGTTTTTTTGAGCGGGTGAGGGTGCGGAGTTGGGCGGCATTTGCAAGCAGCTGGTCCTCAAAGCGCAGAAGCACGTCGTCTCTTTGCAGCCCGGCTTTCTCCGCCGGCGAATCCTTGGTCACTTCCTGGATGACAAGACCGATTCCCGAGGGCACGGGAAGGTGTTTGCTGAGAATTTCCGGTATCTCGGTCGCGCTGACCCCCAGATACGTTACCTTTTCCATCCGCGAAGGGCGCTTGTGCACGGTCAACCCAAGCGGTTTCCCATCGGGGCCCGGGATCGCAAACCCCTTGCCGGGCGCATCGGTGCCGCCGGTGTGATGGACAGTGTGCGGTTTTCCATCCGGTCCGATGGTGGTGATGGTGATGTCTGAGAGAACACCGGCCCCAGTCCCGCCGAGAGTGAAGGTGGACCCGTTGATTGTGAGTCCCAGCCCGCCGGGGTTCTGTCCGGGCCCGCTCACGGTGATTTCCGGACCGGAGACCGTCACGGAACCGGCCTCGACTCGGACGTGGGGAGTTTGTTTGACGGGGCGGATACCGTCGGAGGAAGAACTGGTGGACTGGACACTTACCGAGACGGCTCCTGTGGCGCTGGTGGTGGAAGAGGCCGAGGTGGAGGTTTTTACCTCAGCGAGAAGGTGTGCGGGAGATGCGCAGAAAATGCCTCCGGAGAGAAGGCTCAGAA
>JBILWF010000337.1:0-4189 GCA_044370075.1 Chthoniobacteraceae bacterium
ACGGCTGAAACCGCGCTCAAGCTGGGCCGGGCCGCCGCGCACGTGTTTCAGGGGCTCGCAGATCAACGCAAAACACGCAATCCACGCCCGACGCTGGTCCTTGGTAAGGACACGCGTCTCTCCGGATACATGCTTGAGAACGCGCTGGCCGCGGGGGTGATGTCCCTGGGCGCAAACGTACTTTTCATCGGGCCGCTGCCCACGCCCGGGGTGGCCTACATCACGCGATCGCTGCGTGCGGACGCGGGCATCGTGCTGAGCGCTTCGCACAACCCTTACGAGGATAATGGGATCAAGTTTTTCCGGCACGATGGCTACAAGCTCGACGACGCGATTGAACGGCGGATCGAACAGCTCGTTTTCAGCGGGGAAATTGAATCGATCCGTCCCACGGCGGGAAATATCGGACAGGCCAAACGCATCGACGACGCGCTCGGACGCTACGTGGAGTTCGCCAAGGCATCTTTTCCCAAGGGAATGACTCTGGAGGGTTTGCACGTTGCCGTCGACTGCGCCAACGGCGCCGCCTACAAATCCACTCCCTGCGCCCTGCGCGAACTGGGCGCCAAACTTTCCACCGCCCACACCCATCCCGACGGACGCAACATCAACACCGAGTGCGGGAGCACGCACCCCGAAGAGATCAGCAAACTGGTGCGCCAAACCGGCGCCTCCGTGGGCATCGCGCACGACGGAGACGCCGACCGCGTCATTCTCTGCGACGAAAAGGGCGACATTGTCGACGGCGACGAAATCCTTGCCATTGCCGCCGTGGACGCGTTAAACCGCGGCGTTCTCGCGCGCAATACGCTGGTTGCGACTGTGATGAGCAACTTCGGACTCGATGAAACCGTGCGCTCCCACGGCGGCCGCCTGCTGAGAACCTCCGTTGGAGACCGCTATGTGATCGAGGCCATGATCCGCGAAAACCTCAACATCGGGGGCGAACAAAGCGGGCACATGATCTTCCGCGATTTTGGGACCACGGGGGATGGATTGGTGAGTGCACTGCAGATTCTGCGGATCGTGGTGGAGAGCGGAAAGCCCCTGAGCGAGCTCAAAACCTGCCTGCGCAAGGCTCCGCAAACCCAGCGAAATCTGCGGGTTCAACGCAAACCGCCCATCGCCGACCTGCCCCGCGTCAGCAAGCTGGTGCAGGAAGCGGAAAAGCGCCTCGGGGACAGCGGACGCCTGTTGCTGCGCTATTCGGGAACCGAACCGAAGGTGCGCCTGCTCATTGAAGGCCCGGAGCCGGATCTCATAAACCAACTCGCCGACGAAATCGCCGACGAACTCCAAAAAGCCATCGGCGTTTCAAAATAAGGCGCACCGTCTCCACCGACCATGCGCACACTTTTCGTGACCGGAACAGACACCGGGGTGGGTAAAACCCGCTTCTGTAGCCTGCTGGTGAAAGCACTACGAAGCCGGGGCGTGAACGCCGTGGGCATGAAACCCTTCTGCTGCGGGGAACGCGAAGACGCCGAACTGCTCCACGCCGCCTGCGCGCAAACCGTCGATATCGCCCTCATCAATCCAGTCTGGCTGCGCGTGCCCGCAGCGCCCTACGCGGCATGCTTGGTCGAAAACCGCCTTCTAGACTTGGACGCCGCACGAGCCGCCTTCGCCGCCTTGAGTTCCGCCCATGACTTGGTGGTTGTTGAGGGCGTTGGGGGATGGCGGGTTCCCTTGAGGGCAGATTTTTGCACAAGCGATTTCGCGGCGGAACTGGGAGCTCCCGTGCTCGTGGTGTCCGCCAACAAACTCGGAACGCTCAATCACACCCAGTTGACCGTGGACGCCATCCGGAACCGCTCCCTTCCCTGCCTGGGCGTGGTGCTCAACCAGCTCCATGCGGTGGAGGGATGCCCCGCTGCGGTCACTAATGCGGCAGTTTTGGAGCACATCCTCGACGTGCCACTTCTTGGGGAACTTCCCCTGAACGCATCGGAACTGCCCCCGCCGCTCACCGACCGCATGCACGCCCTTCTCGGCTCCGCGCCCCCGGCGGTCCCATGTTGACCCCCCTGCGAATACGCCCCCATCACGCCGCGGCGCACCGGCGGCAGGAGGAGCTTTTTACGCGGAGAACAGGCTCCGCAGCACCTCGGGGTAGAGGACGTGTTCGGCCGCCTGAATGCGCGCATGCAACGACTCCGGGGTGTCCCCGGGCATCACCGGCACTTCGCGCTGTCCCAGCACCGGTCCCGTATCCAAACCCGCATCCACGCGGTGAACCGTGCACCCGGTGATGGAAACACCGGCGCTCAAGGCCTGTTTCCACGCCTCCCTCCCCGGAAACTGCGGAAGCAGCGAGGGATGCATGTTCAAAATGCGCCCCGGAAAAGCCTCCAGAAGGGGCTTTTTCACAACGCGCATGTACCCGGCCAATACCACCCAGTCCACCCGCTCGGCAGCCAACCGGACCGCCACCCCTTCCTCGATCGGTTGCTCCAAACGCGTGCGGTAAGCCGAGACCGGTATCACCTCCAGCGGAATTCCCCAGCGCCGGGCGACCTCGCAGATACCCGCACCAGGGGTGTCGGCAAAAACCAGAACAATCCGAGCTTCCAAGCGGCCCGAAGCAATCGCGGCAGCAATCGCCTCCAGATTGCTTCCCCGGCCCGAACCGAGTACTCCGAGCCGGAGAAGCCCGCGGGAATCTGCCCCGTTCGCGCTCATGCCCCCGCGGCCGGTTCGCCGGCCAGACGACGCGCCACAGCAGTCGTGCTTTTGCCTGGGACCAGTTCAACAATTTCCACGGATGCCCCGACTCCCTCCAGAGCCGCCCGCTCGCCCGGATCCAGCGTCTCCACCGTGTAATCCCCCCCTTTGACGTACACCGCAGGACGCACCTCCCAGATGACCGCATCGACACGGGGTGTGTTAAAAATTGTCACCCAATCCACACAGGCAAGTGCGGCCAGCACCTCCGCGCGATCCTCCTGCAAGTTGATCGGACGGGACGGGCCCTTGAGCGCGCGAACCGATCCATCCCCGTTGAGCGCAACCGCGAGCGCATCACCCCGCAAGCGGGCCGCCTGCAAATACCGCACATGGCCCACATGCAACAGATCAAAGCAGCCGTTGGTGAAAACCAAACGCCTCCCGCCGGCACGCAGTTCCGCGCTCCGGCGAGCCATCTCCGAAACCGACACTATCTTTGAAACACTCATCGGGAGCAGACTACGCCAACCCGCCTCCAGTCACAACGTCCCCGGCGCGCGCGCGTCCTTTGCGCACCCCTCCGCAAGCTGTTAAGGGGCCGAGCGCCCTTTCTTCCAAAGGCCGATCAGATCCCGCATCACGTTTAAAGTCTCCCCCTCCATGGCATTCCACTCCGGATCGGCGGTTTGAAAGGGATCCTCCGCACTGCGAGGCAGGGTTTTTAATTTCAAATCCTCCATCCGAACCGATGCAAACAAACGGTCTTCGGGCGTGGCACGCAACTCCTGCTGCCAGCGCAGATGCATGCGCTCGTGGCGCTCGAGTTCCTCACGCCTTTCCGACTCGAGCAAACTGACGCGGTTTAACTCCGACACTTTTTTCAGGCGGGCGCGCTCAAGACCAATCTGCTGGAAAAGCACCGAATTTTCAACGCGCCGCGCGGAAAGCAGACGCAACTCGCGAATCATGGCCTCGGTCAAGGCACCCGAATACTTGCCCCACACCGGCGCAACCGCGTCGTGCGGCAAGGGATTCACCAATGCCGCCTCACCGCGCTCCGACCCGTCCAACGTGGAAGGCAACACCACATCCGGCCGCACGCCGCGCAACTGCGTGGATTCGCCACTGACGCGATAAAACTTGCCAAGGGTGACCAAAAGGCCGCCCACCGGCGCGCGGAACCGGGAGTGAAGATATTCCCCCAGCTGAAAAGTGGCCTGCACCGTCCCCTTGCCAAAGGTCTTTTCCCCACCTACCACCACCGCACGCTTGTGATCCTGGAGTGCCGCCGCGAGCAGTTCGCTCGCCGAGGCGCTCTCGCGATCCACCAGCACCGCCAGAGGGCCCTCGTACTGGGGCTTGCGCACCGCCTCCGGCACCAATACTTCCACCCGCTCCTGCGGGGCGCGCACCATTGCAATCGGCGCCCGTCCGCAAAAAATCCCCCCCAACTCGACCGCCTCGTCCAAAAGGCCCCCCGCATTTCCCCGTAAATCCAGCACCACGCCGCCAACCTGTTCCG
>JBILWF010000338.1:0-4186 GCA_044370075.1 Chthoniobacteraceae bacterium
CTTCGAGCGCTTTGCCCGCAGCCGATTCAAGTTTCTTTTCGAGGGTACGCTTCGTGTCCTGAAGTTTGGTGTTTTCAGCCTCGAGCGCGGCGTAGCGTGTGGTCAGGCCGGCGTCGGGGAAGTATTTCTTATCGGCGCGATCGAGGGCGGCAAAGACAGCCTGCAGGCTGTAGTAGTCCTCCTGTGTGATGGGATCAAATTTGTGGTTGTGACATTGGGCGCAGTGAATGGTGGTGCTACAAAATGTTCCCAGGGTGTTGGATACCATGTCGTCCCGGTCGAGGTGGCGGGCGATTTTGCCGTCGGTTTTTTCTTCGGGAACCTCCCGGTGTCCGATCAGATCCCATGGGCCCGCGGCGAGAAACCCGAGTGCCCGGATTCCATCCGGGCTTTGCGGAAAGAGGACGTCCCCGGCGATCTGCTCCTGAACAAAGCGCGCATAGGGTTTGTCCTCGTTGAAGGCCCGGATGACATAGTCGCGGTAGGGCCACGCATTGGGGCGGGGTTGATCCTTGTCGTACCCGTGTGTGTCTCCGTAGTGAACGACGTCCAGCCAGTGGCGTGCCCACCTCTCGCCATAGCGGGGTGATGCCAGCAGTCTGTCTACGGCCTCCTCGTAGGCATGAGCCGCCGGGTTGGAAAGAAAAGCGGAGAGTTCCTCAACTGTTGGCGGAAGACCCGTGAGGTCAAAGGAGACGCGGCGTAGCAGCGTGGCTTTGTCGGCGCGCGGCGCTGGATGGAGCCCCTTTTCGGCGAGTTTTGCCTGGATGAATGCATCTACGGGGTTTTTGGAGACTGTGGGAAGGGACGGGACGGGTGGCTTGCGGAGCGGTTTCAGGGACCACCAGTCTAGCGGGTCCGCACGCGCAGCGGAGTTTTCCCCTGGCCACGGGGCGCCCTGTTCGATCCATGCGCGCAGCGTCGCAATCTGTGCCGGAGAGAGATGCTTTTGGTCACTTTTCTCGGGTGGCATCTGCATGTCCTTGTCCTCGCCCGAAACAAAACGCAGAAGCGGACTTTGCGCGGGATTGCCGGGAAGAATCGCGGCCTTGCCGGACTCGCCGCCCCGGAGGGCATCCTCCTGGTGATCCAGGCGGTAGCCGCTTTTTTGTTTTTCCGCGCCGTGGCACGCGGTGCAGTGGTTTTGAAAAATGGGGCGCACGTCGCGGGAAAAGTCGACGGGTGCACTCCCGGTGGCCTGGGCGGCGACGGGAGGATGCGAAAGGATCGCCAGGGCGGTGAAGCTGATCGGGGGGATGATCCGCAGGAAGCGCATGGGGTGGAGTATAGCGCAACGCCCGCACTGCGGTAGCCACGCAAATACGTGATGCGGGAAAAGCGTTTAGGAGTGTAGTGTGCCACTGTTGCCAACTGCGTGAATGTCTTTTCGATGGCTCTGACTGCCGGCGCGGCTTTGTTCCTTGTTATGGGGGGATTGCCCGGCAGCGGTTTGAAGCAGTTGGAGGCTGAGCAAGCGGAGTTGAAAAAGCGCCGGGATGCCCTGCCGGAAATTCCGACACCGGAGCAGGAAATGGCGGTTGGGATGCATGTTGGAGACCGGGTTTCCCCCGGAGTCGCCCGCTGGATTCAGGTGGATCTTGGCGAGGTTCGGAAACTGGATTCGGTGGTTTTGATGCCCGCCTACGCTGCCTCCAAGTGGGGGTACGGGTTTCCTGTTCGGTATCGGGTTGAGTCTTCTGCGGAGGAGGATTTTCGTGAGTCCCAGACGTTGCTCGACCGGGGCGGCTCGGATCATCCTATCCCGAGGGGACCCGTGTTTATAGAGGCGCCGGGTGTGCTATGCCGCTACGTGCGTGTTACCGCGACGGCTCTGGCGCGGCATCCTCTTAATGTTGCGCGCTCGCTGTTTTGCCTCGGGGAAATTTTTGTCTTCGGGGAAGGCCGCAACCTTGCATTGCGTGCGCGGGTGACGGCACCCGGTTCGGCGGAGTCTTTGCCGACATGGTCGTTGCGCCACGTGGTGGATGGGTCAACAGCGTTCGGGGCCCCCATGCGGATGGACGCCTCGCGGGCTGGCAATGGGTGGCACAGTGCGGTGAGTGCCGTTCGGGAAACGCGCAAGTGGGTGCAGGTGGATTTGGGTGGGGTATTTAAAATCGATGAGGTGCGTCTGGTTCCCGCACGGCCCTCGGATTTTTTAGATCGTGCGGGGTTTGGGTTTCCGGAGCGCTTTTGTGTCGAGATTGCACAAACCGCGGATTTTGAGACACGCGATGTGGTTTTTGATACGAGTGAGGGGGATTTTTTGAATCCGGGAGGGAATGTGGTCGGATTTCCTGTGGAAGGGAGGGAGGCGCGTTTTGTGCGGGTTGTCGCGTCGCGGTTGTGGCAGCGGCACCGGGATTTTGTGTTTGCGCTGGCGGAATTGGAGGTGATTTCGGGGGGGCGTAACATGGCCTTGGGGAGGCTGGTGGAGTGTTTGGACGAGACGAGCACGGGCACGTGGAAGCGCGAGTTTTTGGTTGATGGCAGGGGAAGCGCAGGGGCCTTGGTAGATGCACAGTTGTGGTACCGGCAATTGGCGGAGCGGGCGGAAGTTGAAGAGCGGCTCGAGCGGCTGGGGCAGTCTGCAGAGGAGGCGCGCCGGGAGGCTGATGCGCGCGGGAGGGTATTGATGTGGGGTGTGCTGGGGGTTGTGGTCGTATTGGGGACCGGTGCAGTTTTGAAGGTGCGCGCGGTTCGACGCCGGGAAGAGCATCGGCTGCGGGAGCAAATCGCGCGGGATTTGCATGACGAAATCGGGTCGAGTCTCGGCAGTATTGTGCTCATGAGTGAGAGGGCGGCGCGCAAAGGGGATGCTGCGGCGATTGCGGAGATCGGTCGGTTGGCTACGGAGGCCTCGGCTTCCATGCGGGGGATATTATGGATGGTACGTGGCTCCGAATCCCTAACACTTGGGGAACTGCGCGAGGCATTGCGCGGCACGGCGGTGCAGATGCTTGAGGGACGGACGTGGGAGTGGGCGGGCCCGTTTGAGGCGGCTGAAGCTTGCCGGGAACTGCCTTTTCACCGGAATGTTTTTCTTTTTTTCAAAGAGGCTCTGCACAACGTGGTGCGGCACTCGAATGCGCCGTGTGTGTGGCTGGGTTTTTGCGTAGAGTCTGGCGCGTTGCGGGTCACGGTGCGTGACAATGGAAAGGGGTTTGATCCCTCGGCTGACTTCACGGGAAACGGAATTCCCAACATGCGGCGTCGGGCCGAGGAACTTGGGGCTCGGCTCAGGATGGAGTCCGCGCCGGGTACGGGCACTTACATCGAGCTGGAGGTGCCCCTGCGGTGAAGACGCTCTGGATTCTCGAGGATCATGCGGCGTTGCGCCGCAGTCTAGAACTGGTGTTCGAGGAGGATCCCGACATCCGGTGTGGTGCGAGTTTTGGCAATGCAGAGGCGATGCTCAAAGCCTTGCGCGGGGCGGATCCCAAGCCGGATGCATTGCTTATCGATTTGGGTTTGCCGGGACGTAGCGGTCTGGAGGCCATCGGCGAGGTACGTGCTCTTTCGGAGGAAACCATGGTGGTCGTTCTCACGGTGTTTGAGGACGACGAGAAGGTATTCAAAGCGGTGTGTGCAGGCGCCGCGGGTTATCTTCTCAAGACGGCCCGTTCGGAGGAGTTGATCCGAGCGGTGAAAGAGGCGCTTTTGGGAGGATCGCCCATGAGCCCGAAAATCGCCCGGCGGGTGCTGGAGATGTTTTCCCGCTTTGTTCCCAAGCATGCGGCTTCCGGTTTGACCGAGCGCGAACGCGACATTTTGCGCATGCTGGTGGCGGGACACACCAACAAGGAACTCGCCGCGATTCTGGGACTGAGCGTGCACACAGTGGATTCGCACTTGCGCAACATTTACGCAAAACTCGAGGTGCATAATCGGTCGGGAGCCGTTGCCCGTGCCTTGAGGGAAAAGCTCACCTGAAGGCAAAACCGGCGATGTGCCACATGACGCGTGTGCGGATGAAATGGGGAGGTACCCCGTCGGTAAAGGGGCCCTGCAATTTCGGAGGCGGCCTCAAAGAGAGAAGCCTGTGCCGGGGGCTTTATTATGCGAGCAGTTGGCGCACCACATGCGCCTCCTCGACCCCGGTTAAGCGCATTTCGAGGCCCTGCAGCATAAACCCAAACCGCTCGTGATTGATCCCAAGCAGGTGGAGCAGCGTCGCGTGAAGGTC
>JBILWF010000339.1:0-4179 GCA_044370075.1 Chthoniobacteraceae bacterium
GCGCACCTTTGCCAGGATGGCCCTTTTGGTTTCGAGATCGAAATAAATCAGGACGTTGCGCAGAAAGATCACATCCAGCATGGGCATCATGGGCCAGTCGCCAATGAGGTTCATTTCCCGGAAGATTACGTGGGAGCGCAGGTCCGGTTTGATCTCCCATGTGTCCTCGTCGCGCAGAAAATATTTCGCAAGCATCGGCGCCGGCAGGCCGCGGTTGACTTCGAGCTGGGAGTATTTACCGCTCTGCGCGCGTGCCAGCACCTCGCGGGAAAGGTCCGTGGCCAGAAACGTAAACTTCCAGCGGAACACCTCCGGGCAGCTCTCCGCGATGGTCATGAGGACGCTGTAGCACTCCTGGCCGGTGGAGGCCGCGCCGCACCAGAAATTCATTTGTTTTTCCGCGCCGCGCTTTTGGATGAGCTCCGGAAGGACGGTGTTTTTGAGGGCGTCAAAGGGATGGATGTCGCGGAAGAAGGAGGTTTCGTTGGTCGTCATCGAATCCACCACGCGCTTGAGCAAATCCGGTTTGGGATTGGCGCGGATGTGATTGATGAAGCTGTCGATGTCCGGAAATTTTTCCTTCCGCGCAAGCGCCTCCAGGCGGCTCTCCACCATGTATTCCTTGCCGGGCTCAATCACGATGGCCGCCTGGGTCCGCACAAAGTTTCGGATGAAGTCAAAGTCGGCTGCTTTCATAGAGCGGGATTCGGCCGGGAGGCGCTTGCGGGCGCGCCAGACACCGCGGGGGCGGGAGCGAAAGCCGGTTTGTTTTCGGTGGGACGTTTTGCGGGTTGAACCCGCCTGCAAATTTCCTGCGCCAGCTCCTTGAGTGGCAGGGCTTTTTCCGCCAGCCCTGCGTTGCTGACGGCGCCGGGCATGCCCCAGACAACGCTGCTCGCCTCGTCTTGAACAAGAATTTGTCCGCCGGCGGCACGGATAAGTTCACACCCCTTGAGGCCGTCCTGTCCCATGCCGGTAAGCACCACCGCAAGGCATTTACCGCCGTACACCTTTGCGACGGAACGAAACAACACGTCCACCGCCGGGCGGCAGGAGTTTTCCGGCGCTTCCTCTTGAAGGCGGGTGCGCACGCCATCGCGGAATTTTTCCACCTCCAGATGTTTTCCACCCGGGGCGAGCAGGATTTCGCCCGGCTTTAGTGTTTCTCCGTCGGTGGCTTCCCGGCAAATGACCCCGGAGACGGTGGCGATACGTTCGGCCAGCAGTCGCGTGAAAAGCGGTGGCATGTGCTGGACGATGACGATGGGCACGGGCAGACCGCGTCCGATCGCCGGGATGAGTTCCGCGAGCGCATTGGGGCCGCCGGTGGAAACGCCGATGGCGAGCACCTCAACGCTCCCCGCGCTCGTTCCCGCGGGACGGATTACGGGCAGGGGGGGAATGGTCGGGGCTGGCCGGGGTGGGGGATCCTTGGGCACCAGCACGCGGTGGCAGAGCGCCTTGATCTTGGGAATGAGATCGTGCCGGATTTTCTCCATCCCCTCGATGACACTGCCTACGTTCGCGGGCTTGTTGACGTAATCGCTCGCCCCGGCGGCGAGGGCATCCATCGTGGCAGCGGACCCTTTTTCGGTCAGGGTGCTGAACATGATGATGGGCAGCTTGAGATGGGTTTTGCGCAGGGCCCGGAGCGTCGTGATGCCGTCCATGACGGGCATTTCCACGTCGAGAGTCAGGATGTCGGGGGCGAGTTGCTGGACCCGGGAAATGGCCTGTTCGCCATTGCCTGCCATGCCGACTACTTCGAGTTCCGGGTCCTGATTGAGCAGGTCGGTGAGGAGGCGTCGGACTACGGCGGAATCGTCGACGACTAAAATACGAATTTTGCGCATTCCTGCAAAAAGGGGTGGGGAACTAAAGGGGGTGGGGGATGCGCCGCGCGGAAAACGGCACGGAGAAAATGTGCCGGGTTGGGTTAGTGAATCCCCATGATGGCGAGTTTTTCCTGCAGCAGTTCCTTGGTGAACGGCTTCATGAGATACTCGTTGGCACCTGCGGCGAGGGCCTTTTGCACATGTTCCATGGAGGTCTCCGTGGTGACCATCATAATGCGTATGGCATTCAGCAGCACGTTGGCACGTACCGCGCACACCAGTTCGTACCCGTTCATAACGGGCATGTTCCAATCCACGAGCATGAGGTCCACCGGTTCGCCGTGGTAGAGGCGATCGATAGCTTCCTGGCCGTCGCCTGCCTCCAGAACATCAAAGCCCATTTCACCCAGCATTTTGCCAAGTACCATTCGGACCATTCTGGAATCGTCTACAATGAGCGCGCGCATGAGATTGCTCGGAGGTTGTACGGAGAATACGAAAAGGTGCCGCCTGTTCGAGCGTTTTGCAACGCGGGCAGAGCGGCACCTTTCGCAGGCAAAACGCGTCGTTTAGTGCTGCGAGGCGGCCACGGTCCGCTGGAGGTTGGCGGCCATGCGTGCCAGTTCGAGGGAGGCCTTCTCGGTATCGTTGGCTCCGAGCGAGGTATTGCGGGCCGCCTCGGCGACACCCACGATATTCTGCGCGATTTCGGAGCTGCCCCGGGCTGCCTCGGTCACGTTGCGGTTGATCTCGTTGGTGGTGGCCGTCTGTTCCTGCACGGCCCCGGCGATCATGTTTTGGAACTCGTTGATCTTGGAGATCACGTCGTTGATTTCCGAAATGGCCGCCACGGCGTGTTTGGTGTCCGCCTGAATGGTTTCAATTTTCTGGCTGATGTCGTCGGTGGCCTTGGCGGTTTCTTTCGCCAGTTCCTTCACCTCGTTGGCAACCACCGCGAAGCCCTTGCCCGCCTCCCCCGCGCGCGCCGCTTCAATGGTCGCGTTCAAGGCCAGCAGGTTGGTCTGGCGGGCGATGGCGGTGATCGTTTTGATCACCTTGCCGATCTCCGCGCTGCTCAAACCGAGCTTCGAAATTGTGTCCGTCGCGCTGTCGGCGGCGGTCACCCCCACGGCGGCGACCTTGGCCGCGTCCTTGGCGTTTTTGGCGATCTCCAGAATGCTTGCGCTCATTTCCTCGGTGGCGGCGGCGACGGTTTGCACGTTCGTGCTCACCTGCTGTGCCGCGGCGGAAACCACGCCCGCCTGCGCGGAGGTTTCTTCCGCGTTGGCGACCATCTGCTGGCTGTTGGCGGTGAGCTCCTCGGAAGCGGAGGAAAGCGTCTGGGTGCTCTCGGAAACTTCCTTGAGCAGCTGCACCAAGGCGATGCGCTGCTTCACGGTCGCGGTTACATCGGTGGCGATTTTGATCACCTTGACTACCCGGCCGGTCTCATCCGTCACCGGCGTGTAAACGGCCTGCAGCCACAGTTCGCGTCCGTTGCGGGTGGACCGCTTAAACTCGCCGGACTTGGTTTTGCCCGAGCGCAGATCCGGCCAGAACTGGGCGTATTCCTGCGAGTTGACTGTAGCCTGGTCGCAGAAGATGCGGTGGTGGCGGCCCTTGATGGAATCCAGGGAGTACTCCATGGTTTCCAGAAAGTTTTTGTTGGCGGAGAGGACATTGCCCTCGGTGTCGAACTCAATGTAAGCGTAGCAGCTGTCGATCGCGCGAAAGACGCCGCGCATGTTCTGGCGCTCGATCTCGGCGTCTGTGATGTCGTAGCGCACGCCGAGGTACTTCTTGGGCTTGCCGTTTTCGCCCATGATGGGGGCGATGCAGGCGTCCACATAGTAGGGGGTGCCGTCCTTGGCGCGGTTTTTGACCACGCCGCGGAAGATCTGGCCGCGGCCGATGGTGGCCCACATTTCGCGGAACACGTCCTTGGGCATGTCGGGATGCCGCGTGGTGTTGTGCGGTTTGCCGATGAGTTCTTCCCGGCTGTATTTGGAGACTTGGAGGAACTTTTCGTTGATTTTGAGAATATCTCCACGCAGGTCGGCTTCCGACACGATGCTGGTGATGTTCATGATGGCCTCGCGCACGTTCAGTTCCGCCTTGGCGTCGGTGATGTCCATGCTGAACTGCACCACCTTTTCGGGCTTGCCGTTTTCGTCGAGTATGGGGTTGTAAGAACCCATGACCCAGACGGAGCGGCCGTGTTTGCCGACGCGTTGGAACTCACCAGACTTGAACTCTCCGCGTGCGAGCGAACGCCACAGGTTGTCGTAATCGAGGGAGCGGGCAAATTCGGAGGGGCAGAGAAAGCTGTGGTTCTGGCCTTGAA
>JBILWF010000341.1:0-4173 GCA_044370075.1 Chthoniobacteraceae bacterium
TAAGATATTTAATTTCCGGCTAAAGTACCGTCCTGTCCGGTTTGCACTCCGCCTCCGGCCAGCCGCCGCCTTGCGGTATTTGGCTCCCCTGAACTGAGAAACTCCCTCAATTTGAACAAAGGAATAAGGATTGATGAAATTTCGAGAGATAATCACCAAACGATCCCAGACATAAGGTTTTTGCTTCAATGCCATCCCGCACATTTTGCCGATTTCTTGGATACCCTCCCGGAATCGGGATTCAGCCGGAGTGAGGGCTTTTGGGGAAAACTTCCGGAGATTTCGAGGAATCGATCTTCCCGGGCCGCCACAACGCAAACCGCACACTTCTTCAAAACATGCCGGATCCCACATCAGAAAAACCTTCCGGGCAGTCCGTAACCCGTGTTGCGCCTGTGCGAATCACCGCGGACCAATGGGCCGCGGAGCAAGATAGCGAACGGGTGTTGAAAAAATTTCTCGGTCCCATCCGTTATGCGGAGACCGAAGTCGAGATTGGCCGGGGATCTCAAGGACGCGTTTTGAGCGTGGAGGAGCTCCATTTGGAGAGGCACATCGCCAAGAAGGTGCTTGTGGAGCGGGAAAACGGAAAGAGCGACGCAACATCCAGCGGGGAGGACGCCCTGCAAGGCGGCGCGCCAGAGCAGGGTAACTGGGAATCGGATACCCGCATCCGGTTTATCCGCGAGGCACGCATCACTGCGCGTCTGGAGCATCCCAACATCATTCCGGTACACGAGCTCGGCGTGGATGGGCAGCGGCGCCTTTACTACACGATGAAACGGGTAAATGGTCGCACCCTCGAGGAGATCCTCAGCGGCATGCAAGGAGGCGGGGAAATTTATAATCTGCGCGCGCTGCTGACCATTTTTGACAAAGTGTGTGACGCGATGGCCTTCGCGCACTCTTGCGGAATCATCCACAGGGATTTGAAACCCAGAAACATCATGGTCGGAGAGTACGGGGAGGTGCTGGTCATGGACTGGGGTCTTGCACGGGTGTTGGGTGAACCGGATGACACCGCTGCCGTGGAGCAAGAGCGAAACGCCGCCGATCACGGCCTAACATTAGACGGTCAACTCATGGGAACGCCCCAGTACATGTCACCGGAGCAGGCCCGCGGTGAGGTTACGGATCTTGACGCACGCACCGACATATACAGTTTGGGAGGAATTCTTTACGCAATGCTGACGCTGCATCCGCCCGTTGACGGACATACGTTGGACGAAGTGCTGAAAAAAGTGAGAGAGGGAGCGCTCAGTCCGATGATCGCCTGGCACCCGGGACGGGATGCCGTTCCGGAATCGGGCCCCGCTGCGGTTGTGCGTGAGATGCCCGAAGCCTTGCAGGCGGTGGCACTCAAGGCACTCGCTTTGGAGAAGAGCGCGCGTTACGCGAAGGTGCTTGAATTGCAGGCGGAGGTGCGTGCCTTTCAGACGGGCCTTGCGACGCTGGCCGAAAATGCGGGTCCATGGCGCAAGGCCGTCTATTTTGTGAGGCGGCACAAAGTGGTGTCTTCGGTGGTAGCATCCGCCCTGCTCCTGATTACCACTTCCACCGCTCTTTTTACACGGAGCCTCATTCAGGAGCGGGACCAGGTTTCCAAACAACGAGACGAGAAAAACAGGGCATTGGTTCAGCTTACCGGATCGAATCGCGAATTGGTCAGTCAGACCGAACGTGCGCAGGCGAATGAGAGACAGGCTGAACAAAACGCAGCTGAAGCCGAAAAACAGAGGAACCTGGCCCAAGCCGAACTGGCATCCTCTTGGGCCATGCGGATTGAGGCCTCGGTGGCGGCGCGGAATCGCCGACTCGAAGACCTGCGGAATTGGACGAGGACAAAGGCACCCGGGACCTTCGCTTGGTGGGCCGGGCAGGAGACAAGCGCGGCAGGGAACACGGTGGTACCCTCCGCAATCAAAGCGCAAATTCTGCACGCGAACCACGCAGTGCTTGTGGCCCGTCTGCACCACGCGTCTCCGATCCGCCATCTCCTTGCCATCGGCAATGCCCGGGACCGTCTGGCCGTTACATTTTCACACAGCTCCTTTGTAACAGACTCCGCCTGCGCTTTTGGGCTTTGGCGCTGTTCGGACTGGCGCTTGGAATATCAAACGCCTGTTAAATTTGGGCTCGATGCAGCGGGGATCAAATTTCTGCCTCCGATGACGGTAAGATTTAAGTGCAGTCACAGGGGCGCCGAAACAGACCAGATTTTCCGATTCCCGGATACGGGGGATAATCCCTTTCGGAACGCACCCATGGAGGACCTGAACCATGGAAAAGGACGAGGTTTTGGTTTTCTAGATAAAACGTATCTATCTAAAGATAAAATTTTTGCATTTGATGGTGTCGAGGGAAAATTAAGCCTGCCCGCGACGCTGAGTTATGAGGATGTTGAGGGCGATGGAGGGGAGCCCACTGTCCGGGTATTTGAGGTGCCCGGTCTGCGTTTTGACCAGGGAAGCATGATGACGAATGTATGGTGTGAAAACGGACTGTGCGTTGTTCAGCTTAAAAACGGGAAAATTTTCAGTGTGGATTTTGAGGGGCGCGCGAAGGCTTTTGAGGGAGGCGTCGGCATTGAAAGCCTCGAAACGGATGATGATTTTTTTGCCGAAGATTCTGAACTGGAGGTTCCTAATCTTCATGTGGGTGTTTCAGAAAAACGCGCGTTTGATCCCGGAGTGCGGATTAACGTGTATCGCCACGCAATCGGAAATGAAGGCGAAGAGCACGGTGATAAGCACGCGATGTTTTCCACGATTGTGGCTCCGAAAGGGGATGGAATCGGCGTGCCGAATTCTTCATCCATCCCGGGGAAACAGGAGAAGGTTCACCGCATCCCGGGGAAGGTTGCCGATGTCGCTGCGGACGGCCTTGCGCTTATTCTGGAGGGTGAATTTGTCCGTCTTGTAAAAATAACCCAGCCGGAATCGGAATGGCTCACCATTCCGCACGCGATGCGACTTACGGCAGGATGTTTCCTGCCCGGAGGGAGGATCGCCGTGGGCGATGCGGCGGGTGTGGTCTATGTCTGGCAGCTTGTAGGAAAGACACCCTTGCCGCGTCCGAAATCGATCAGTTCACAGCATTCGGTGAACGACTCAACGGGAGCCCATCTTGCCCAGCACGACCTGGTTCTTCGGAAGTCGCACAGAGGGTACCAGCTTCGGAAAATTTCGTCCGGCAAAGTGCTGCTGCAAACCGATGAGTACCCCGAAGGTGAGGCGGGTGTTCTCAGTCCGGACGGGTCCGTATTCGCCCATTACGGCATCCCCGGCCGGGGATCGGCGACCGAGAGGGGGAGGCTTCGTTTTTACAGTACGCGTGAACAAAAATGGCTCCCGGGCGGAAAGGTTCTGCAAAGTTCCGTGTATGGCGATGAATCCTTCGGGATGAATTTTTCCGGCGATGGAAAGCTCTTTGCCGCGGGCGGCGGCAACCAGGTGTTTATTTGGGATCGGGGGACGGCGGCGGAACCCACGGAAGTTGGCTGCTATGGGGTTTCCCAGATTGTGCTGAACCGGGAGGGGTCGGTGATCGCAGCGGGATCTGTTCCTTCCAACGGGGCCCTGACCTTTCTCCGGCGCGAAGACGGGCGTTGGCGGGGTGTTCCGACACGACTTTCTGAAACTCCCGCAGAAGTGCAACGGCTTGAGAGATCCGGGGAACCGAGAGCGGAGCGTGCAGCGAAATCGTGGACCGCTGCCAGCTTTGATTCCAGTGGCGAGGTGTTTGCGTGCGTCGTTACGGGAATTCTCCACGTGATCAGCGCCCGTGACGGGCAGATGCTGATGCCTGCGCGAAATCTCGAGTTGCCCCAAGGATATCATGTGACGGAGGCCTCATTTAGGCCCGACGGAGCTTTGCGATTGCGTTGTGAGCGGAAAGACAAGGAGTCTGCCGCTGAAAAAGATTTGCAGGTGGACATCCCGCTCTTACTCGGCGTGGACGAGCGGAAGCGTGTTCCGGAAATTCTGGCGGCGGCTCGAAATCTGGCGGGCGCAATGGACTCTCAGGGACGGGGTGCGGGTAGCGTGCCGTCCGGGTTGCCCGCTTGGATGGAGAAGATGGCCATCACACTGCGCAAGCGGAGCTTTGCCGGCTCTTTTGATTCGGCGTACTGGGCGGCGCTGGATGAATTGGATTTCACCAAGCAGGTCTTGG
>JBILWF010000342.1:0-4169 GCA_044370075.1 Chthoniobacteraceae bacterium
ATGAGCGCGTTGCTGGAAACATCCCCCCACAGGATGAGATTGCACTCTGCGATGTCCTCTGCGGTCACCGCGGTATCGTCTTTGATTTGAAGGTCGCCGCGGAATTGTTTGCGCCAGTGTTCAGTGAAGTGCGCAAGCTCGGTGCGGATCCAGGCATCTGTTTCGGGATGCAGCGGTTTCCCCGTAGGGCGGACAACGAGGAAGCGGGAGAGAAAAGCGTCATCAATGGGGCCCTGCAGCCCGGGGCGCTTGGTGAGGTAAGCCGGGACCGGTGATTCCACGGGAAACCACGCGCCGTCCTTTTTGCGGAAGTGGGCTTTCCAAGAGCGGTCTGATGTCGGGGGGGGGGCGAAGAGCGGGTGTCCGTCGAGTATCACGGGCACTGCGGAAATTCCATCGAGGGGATAGTCGCCGCTGTCGGCTTGCAGGGTGAGGGCGGCAACGTTTTCGGTGGATACCACAAACTGTGCAGGCGAGCGGTCGAAGCGTGCGTCTACTTTTGCCTGTTGCCAGTGGTGCTCCATTTCATCGACGCGAATCCAGTGGGAGTTCGCGTAGCGCAGCGTGTACGTCGCGAAGTGGACGGTGCTCGGAAAGCGGTCCCGGCCGCGCGCCACAATATGGTCCAGACGCTGGTTGATTTCGATTTTGGAGTCGGCGTGAATTTTATGCCCGGTTTTTGGCCCGATGATATGCGTGAGTTCGAAGCCGTTTTCACGGGCTGCCTGTGCCATGCGCTCGGCGGCCTGCCGCTGTTTGTCGTCCTCACCGCTGTAGGCCACGGTGGGGCAGTTTGCGAGGTTTCGCACGTAGCCGGGGCAGTCGTACCAGTTCCAAAGCGCCTGCTCGTACCATTTTGGGGCGAGGGATTCATCCTGAAAGACGCGGAGAAATTCGGGCGTTTCGGAAAAGCCGGCGCCTGGATTCGAAGCCGCCCACATTCCGGGATAGTGCACGGTGAAGTGCCATGCCGCCGCGCCGCCCATCGAAAACCCGCGCATCACGAGGCGGTCCATATCGATGTGGTACTGCGATTTTGCATGGGCCAGCGCCTCGAAAAGGTCGACTTCGCCGGCGAACTTGTTTGCGTTGCAGAAGCGCCCGTATGGATGCAGCACGATCGCCCCCGCAGGGGCGGGATTGGGCTCTCCGCCTCCCTTTCTCCGGCCTTCGATGAAGGAGAGTTCCGAGAGTTTTTCCCCCCGGCCGTGGCACCAAAAGTCGAGGCGGTAGCCCCGCGGGCCTCCGGGCGTATACCCCTCGGGGATCACAATGCCGTAAGGCTGCACGGATTTATCCAGCGTGGATCGGTAACCGCGCACCACGGGACCGGTTTGCGTGGTCCACGGGAATTTGCCCTCTTTAATGGAACGGGCCCGGGAAAGGCCCTCCTCCAAAAGCGACAGTGCCGTTTTGAATTCGTTTGGAGAATAGAATTCGTCGTAGCTCAGGGCCCAATGGACCGCCTTGTGGAAGATTTCAACGTCCGGCAAAAGGGCATCGATGAGAGGCTTTTTTGCGGCGGCAAGGCGCAGCGCGGAGATTTCATCGGCAAGAACCTTCAGTCCCTTTTCGAGGTCTTGTTTTTCGCTTTCCGGAACGGGAATTCCCGCGGGCGGAATGGGCCGAACCTGTTCGGCAATGTTGTCTTTAGGACCGTCGGCGAATAACGTCGGAGGAAGCAAATACAGCGAGAGAAGGAAAGGGAACGCCTTTTTAATCGGAGAGTTCGGGGAGGACATGCGCGCAGGCTAAAGAGGCACTGGCGGGATGGCCAAGGAAGAATGGCGCAGCGTTGCGGCGGGGGTGCTGCTTGCGGGATCTAGCATTAGTGCCGCCGCCTAAAAAAGAGTGCGTACCAAGGCTCTCTTGACGGAGCAGGCAGGCACGGCACTCGTGTCCGGGGAGTCTGCGCGTTGGTTGCCGGATGGCGCGAATCCAAATAGCCGCCGCCTTTGGCGTGGCTTACTTCAGCGGGACCAAGTGGGTTCGGACACCTTTCCGAGGCCGCTGACCAAAGCCGAGCGTGTCATCGTGAGAGTATCCAAAAGAACCAGGGAGCCGCCCTGTGCAAATACCACGTGCCGCGAATCTGCTCCCCATACCGGATCCTGACCTTCGCCCACGGTGCGCACCTGTCCGGTCGTTAAATCCAGAATCGCCACGGCGAAGCCTCCGCCTCCGCGCACGTTGAAAACAATCTTTTTTCCGTCCGGTGACCAGTTGGGCTCCGTGTTGTAGCCGTGTCCTGTACGCAGGGCTGTGGGGCTGCCTCCGGATGCTGAAACGCGATAGAGGAGTGGGGCGCCACCGGTATCGCTCGAGTAGACGATTTCCCTGCCGTCGGGGGACCACGAGGGAGAGCTTTCCACCCCCGGAGTAAAAGTCAGCCGTCTTGGCGAGGAACCGCTCGAGTCGGTCACATACAACTCGGGGTTTCCGTCCTTGCTCAGCGTGACGGCAATCGAGTTACCGTCTGGCGAGTAGGCTGCCCCGGAGTTGGTGCCGGGATATTTCATGATTCGTGAACGCGAACCCGAGCCGAGCTGAACCTCCCAGACGTCGCAATAGCCGCTTTTGTAACCCGAGTAGGCGAGTCGTTGTCCGTCGGTCGAGAGGCTCGGTGCGACGCTGATATTGGAGTCCCGGGTGAGCTGGGTGAGGTTGGTTCCATCCGCATCCACCGTGTAGATTTCCTTGTGTCCGGTTCTGTTGGAGACGAACGCAATGCGTGTTCCCGCGATGCCGCGGGAACCGGTGAGGGCCGCGACGATGTCGTTGGCAAACTGGTGGGCTTGGGCGCGTATCGAGCCGGAGTAGGAGCGGCTTACAAGCTGTTTGCCGGAGCGGTCTGCGAGGACGCCGTGCAGGCTCGCGCCTGACACGGAGCCGGATGCCGCGTAAGCGCCCGTGTTGGGCCCGGAAACACTGAACGCTCCGGCCAGTTGCAAATCTCTTTGAACGAGCTGCAGCAGGGTCGTTCCATCCGGCCCGGAGATTCCGTTAAGACCGATGCTGATCTTGTCGCTTTTGGTGATGGTGATCAGGGGGACATCTTCGCCGCGGGCCGTTTCGGCTCCATTCAAAGGGAGTAGGCAGCTGAGCAGCAGTGCGATGCGGGTGGGTACGGAAAGGGCGTTGAGGTTCATAATTCAGGGAAGGGTGTGTTTTTGAAAAAACAACGCGTCAACTGGGAACGGAGGCAACGGGAGAAGTTTGTGGATTGCCGCGGCAGTGCCGGGCGGAAGTGCGCCGCGGCGGTGCGCCCAATGGTTAGTCCTTCTCAACGCCGCTGTTCCAAAACTTCTGCATTTGCTCTGGCGAGGGGATTTCCAGGGGGCGCACCACGCGGAAACCGAGAAACTGAGCGTCGGTGTGGTACCAGATGCTTTTGGGAAACTGCGGATCTTGAACTTTCCATTCCGGATCCGAAAACCGGCGGTTTGCAACGCGGAGTTTTTCCGCGGAATCATCGTCCCACGCGCCGCCCCGGGCCACGTGGGGGTAGGGTTTGGTGGAGGGAACCCACGGGTCCCGAGCGTTCCCGGAGCCGTAGGTTTTGTCGGAGTACTGGTCGATGGTCCACTCCATCACGTTACCGAGGATGTCGTGCAAGCCCCACGGGTTGGGCTTTTTCTTGCCGACTTTCTGGTACTTGTTGTCGCTGTTGTTACCCCACCAGCAGTACTCCTCGATGAGCGCGGGATCATCCCCCCAAAAATAGGGGGTTTGCGTTCCCGCGCGGGCGGCGTACTCCCATTCGGCCTCGGTGGGTAGGCGGTAAAAGTGCCCCGTTTTGGCGCTGAGCCATTCGCAGTATTTGTTAGCTGAGTGCTGCGTCATCGAGATGGCAGGGTAGCCGTCTTTGCCCATGCCGAAGCTCATTTCCACGTAAGGTTGGGTGGGACGCGCGGAGGCATCCGAGAGAGCGTTCACGGGCACCTCGATTTCGCGCATTGCTCGCACGCGCTTCTCCTCGGTTGGATACATGAAGAGTTCAAACTCGTTCCAAGTCACCTCGCATTTGCCCATCCAGAAAGGAGAGATTTCTACCTCGCGCTGGGGGCCCTCGTCGTCCTTGCGGCCGGATTCGGAGGCGGGACTTCCCATTTTGAATTTTCCGCCCGGGATCGGAAGCATCTCAAAGCTCACCTCCGTGCCCGTGATGG
>JBILWF010000343.1:0-4168 GCA_044370075.1 Chthoniobacteraceae bacterium
CGAACTCCGCAAGAACCGCAAGCCCAGCCTGCACACGTGCGGTGTGGTGTCATCGCTGGCGGGATTTTCTGCGCAGTTGGTGCGGTTGCCCGCGCACAATCTCCCGCGGCTTGAAACGCCCGCCCTGATTCCGTCGGGGGAATCCATCTGCGTGCTGTTTGAGATCGGTTCGCAAGGGGCGGCGGTGGGCAATCCGCGCACGGGACTGCAGCGCATGGCGCTGCGCGAATTCATCGCGTCCTGCGGCGAGAGCGTGGAGGTGCTTTTGGTGCGGCCCCTCGCGGAGGAGGAGGGTGAGGAGTTCGGCTTCCGCTGGTTTCTTCCCTCAATTCGCAAACACAAGCGTTCGCTAATCGAGGTGTTTGTGGCATCGCTCTTCATTCAGTTTTTCGGACTGGCCAACCCGCTGCTGACGCAAACCATCATTGACAAGGTTCTGGTCCAGAATTCCTTTTCAGCGCTGAACGTGCTCGGAGTGCTCTTTGTCGTCATTGCGATTGCCGACACTGTGCTTACCGCTCTGCGCACCTACCTGTTTGTGGACACCACCAACCGCATCGACCTCGCACTCGGGTCGCGGATCATGGACCACCTCTATAAGCTGCGGCTGAATTATTTTCAGAGGCGTCCGGTGGGCGAGGTGTCCTCCCGGTTGCACGAACTCGAAAACATCCGCCAGTTTTTAACCGGCACCGCCCTCACGGTGGGCTTGGATGCGCTCTTCTCGGTGGTGTTCATCGCCATCATGCTTTTCTACAGCCTGTCGCTTTCGGCCGTGGCCCTGCTGGTCATCCCGCTGCTCGCAGCCGTCACTCTTGTGGGGGCTCCCATCCTGCGGCGGCAGATCCTGCGCCGCTCGGAGGAGGGGGCGCGCACACAGGCGCACCTGATCGAAACCATCACCGGCGTGCAAACGGTGAAGGCCGGCAACATCGAACAACACTCGCGCTGGGAGTGGCAGAAACGGTACGCGGGCTTCGTAAGTTCGGGATTCCGCGCAGTCCTCACCGCAACCGCGATGAACTCAGCGGGCTCGATCATCAACCGCCTCGGAGATCTGGCCGTGCTGTGGTATGGGGCGGCGCTGGTGCTCAAAGGGGACCTCACCCTCGGACAGTTGATTGCCTTCCGCATCATCGCGGGCAACGTGACCTCGCCCCTCGTGCGCCTCGCGCAGGGATGGCAGAACTTCCAGGAAGTCGCCCTTTCGATGCGGCGCCTGGGCGACGTCATTAACAGTCCCGCCGAGCAACCCCTCGAGCAGGCCTCGCGCATTCCCATGGCGCCCATCCATGGAAAGGTCCAGTACGACGCGGTCACCTTCGCCTACATTCCGGGACAGCAACCGCAACTGCGCTCCGTGTCGTTTGAAATTCCGGCAGGCTCGTTCGTCGGTGTCGTCGGCAAAAGCGGTTCGGGCAAATCCACCGTGCTCAAACTGCTGCCCCGCCTGTATTCGCCCGATTCGGGGCGCATCCTGGTGGACGACTACGAGGTGGCCAAAGTGGAGTTGTATTCGCTGCGCCGGCAGATCGGCACGGTGCTGCAGGACAGCCTGCTCTTCAACGCATCGGTGTACGCAAACATCGCGGTAACCGATCCCGACGCCACGCCCGAGGAAGTCATGCGGGCAGCCCGTGTGGCGGGTGCGCACGATTTCATCATGGCGCTTCCCGAAGGCTACAACACCAACGTGGGCGAACAAGGCCGCTCCCTCTCGGGTGGCCAGCGCCAGCGCATCGCCATCGCGCGCATGGTCCTTCAAAGACCCCGCCTGCTCATTCTCGACGAGGCCACCAGTGCCCTCGACTTCCCCTCCGAACATCTGGTGTGCAAAAACCTCGCCGAGGAATTCAAGGATCGCACCGTGTTTTTCGTCACCCACCGGGTGCGCTCCGTGGCGCATGCAGACCGCATCCTCGTCCTCGACCGCGGCATTTTGGCCGAGCAGGGAACGCATGAGGACCTCATGAAACTGCGCGGCATTTACTACACGCTCTACCAGGGCAAGGAGGACGACCAATGAACCCCGCCTCCCCCGCCACGCCCGCGCCTCACACCGGAACCGCTCCGGCCTCCGAGTGGAAAACAACGCTCCGGAACACATTCCGCCCGGACGAACACACCATGGTGCTGCGGCCCACCTACCTCTGGAGCCGCGCGATGCTCTGGACCATCGTGCTGGTGACCGTGGGCGTGGTCATCTGGTCCTGCGTCGCGGAACTCGACGAGGTGGTGCACGCCACGGGAAAACTGCAGCCGCGGGGGTCAATCCTGGACGTGCAAAGTTCTGTTCCCGGGGTGATCGCGGAAATGTTTGTGAAGGAGGGACAGTCCGTGCGTTCGGGGGAAACGCTGGCCCGCCTGGACACGAAGGTGGCCCAGTCCAGGGTGCGCTCCCTGCAGGAGCAGCTGGCCTCGATGAAAAGCGAGCAGTCGTTTTACGAACAGCTCTTTAAACGGTCCGGTGCGCCAGTGGCGCCCGGTTCGCTGCCGCCGGACGTGGTGGATCTGGCCAAAAACCACGCCTCGCTGCTGGCCGAGGACAGGCTGTTGCGCGCAATTCTCGACTCCAACTCGGACACCTTCAGCCTCTCCGAGGACCAGAAAAACCTGCTCTCCGAGGAGCAGAAAAACCGGATCGAAAACTACGAACGCATCACCAGCCAGCTCGAGCAGGGGCGTTTGCTGGAAGCAAACACCAAGAAAATCTACGAGGCCTATTCCTCGCTGCTGGCGAGCGGCGCCGGGGCGCGGATTGATTTTCTGCAGCGTGAGGCCGCATGGATCGAGAGCGTCGCGCGGGTCAAAAACCTCGAGAGCCAGCAACAAAACATCGCCACGCAGTTCCGCAAGGACGCCCTCACCCGGTTGGGTGAAAACACCAAGCGCCTCGCCGAAATCGAGGCCAACCTCACCAAAACCGGCCTCGCCAACTCCCAGCACATTTCCGAAGTAACCGCGCGCATGGATGCGGCACAGGAAGAGCTCGGACAGCACGAAATCAAATCCATCGCCGACGGCGTGGTGTTTCAAATCGTCGCGAGCAAACCCGGACATGTGGTCGGAGCCAAGGACATCGTGGTGAAAATCGTACCCACCGACGAACTCATCGCACAGGTGGACATCACCAACCGCGACATCGGCTTCATCAATTCGGGCCTCGCCTGCGAAGTCGAAATCGACACCTTCCCCAAACGCGAATTCGGTTTTCTGGAGGGAACAGTGTACTTCGTGGGCTCCGATGCGCTGCCTCCCACCGACGTGAAGCGCTACTACAGTTTCCCGGCGAAAATCGAGTTCCAGCGCCACGAACTGGTCATCCGCGGAAAATCCGTCCCCCTGCAGTCGGGTATGTCGGTGAACGCGAACATCAAGGTTCGCAAACGGCGCGTGATCAACCTTTTCCTCGACAACATCCTGCGCCCCATCGACAAGATGAAGGAAGTGCGCTGAGCGGGCGGCACTGCAAATACCTCACGCCGGGGCTTCCACGCCCCGCGCCTGCGCCGTGTACAGGAACGCAACCCCTCCCAGCAGCGGTTCCGCCTCGGGCCGCGTCCATCCGTTCTCCTCCAGAAAGGAGCACATCGCCTCTCCGTGCGGAAAGGCTTCCACGGACGCCGCCAAATAATCGTAGGCGGATTTCTCCCCGGTAAGCGTTTGTGCAAGACGCGGTAAAATCCGGTGCAAATACCAACGGTACGGGCCGAGCCACGGCGGCTTGGGCAGTCCGAAATCCAGCACCAAAAGCCGCCCCCCGGGCGCCACCACCCGACGCATCTCCGCCAACGCGCGACTCCACGATGCCATGTTGCGCAGCCCGAACGCGACCGTGACGGCGTCAAACACGCCGTCGGCAAAAGGCAACTGCAGCGCATCCGCCACTACCAAACGGCGCAGCCCCTTGCCCCGGGCCACCTGCAGCATTGGTTCGCAAAAATCCGCCCCCACCACCAACGCATCCGGACAGGACCGCTGCAACAAAAGCGCCAAATCCCCGCTCCCCGTCGCCAAATCCAGAACGCGCCCGGGCGCCCAACACCGCACCTTTTCCACCGCACGCAGCCGCCACAACACGTCGATGCCTCCGCTCAAAATCCGGTTCGCCAGATCATACCGGCGCGCAATCCGCGCAAAATAGGACCGCACCGCATCGGGCTCTATC
>JBILWF010000013.1:0-12414 GCA_044370075.1 Chthoniobacteraceae bacterium
GGGAGGGGTTGCGAGGATGACCACGTCCCCCGGACGCAGGCAGTCAATGGCGTGCTTGTACGCGTCGGCCCCGACGAACTTGCGGCCTTCGGGAACGTCGACCTGCTCGGTCTTGCGGCTCAGATTGCCGAAGCTGCTGGAGAGTTTGTTTTCGAAGACGTCCGCCATGGCTACCAGCTTCATGTGCGGGCCCTGGCCGAGCGCGTCGCCGGCGGCACCCGTGCCGCGGCCCCCGCATCCAACGAGTGCCATGCGGATTTCGTTGGAGCTGGCGGCATGCACGTGCGGAAGCGCTAGGGAGGCCAGCGAGGTGACGGCGGCCGCCTTGGTGGAAGTTTCGAGGAACGAACGGCGCGTGAGAGAAGAATCTGGGAGATGCATAGGTGTAGGGCGTCGGAGTATGGAGGGGGCGGTTTTCTAAGGCAAATTCCGATTGGGTCGGTTTTGAAATGAAGACAAAAATGCAATCATCATGGCTCAGGCCATCATTGCCGGGACGAGTTTTCCGGCGATATCCGTGAGGCGGAAATCGCGGCCCTGAAACCGGTAGGTGAGCCGTTCATGGTCGAATCCAAACAGGTGCAGGAGCGTGGCGTGCAGGTCATGGACATGCACCGGATCGCGCGTGATTCCCCACCCCAATTCGTCGGTTTCCCCAATGACAGTGCCGCCTTTGATGCCCCCGCCAGCCGCCCAGATGGTGAACGAAAACGGATGATGATCGCGCCCGGTGACATTCACAGACCCACCCCGGTTTTCGCCTAGGGGGGTTCTGCCAAACTCGCTCAGCCACAGGACGAGGGTGGAATCCAGCATGCCCCGCTGTTTGAGATCTTGTAGCAGCGCCGCAATAGGCTGGTCGGCCATCCCCGCGTTGACGGGCAGTTCGGTGTCCAGCTTGCTGTGGTGATCCCACGACGCGTGGAAAATGTTCACAAAGCGCACCCCCCGCTCCACCAGACGCCGCGCGAGCAGGCAGTTTTTGGCGAAGGTCCGGTACAGGCCGGCGCCCCCGGCGCGGGACCCCGCGACTTCCTTGGGATCCTCCCGCTCGACGCCGTACGCCGCGCGCGTCGCCTCCGACTCCCCCGAAAGGTCCATGAGTTCCGGCGCGCTCGTCTGCATGCGGAACGCTAGTTCGTAACTCGCAATGCGGCTGGCGATCTCGGGATCCGCCACCACTTTCATGCGCATCCGGTTGAGATCCCGCAGGGTGTCGAGTCCGTAATGCTGCAACTCCGGGGTGATCCCCGGGGGATTGGACAGGTCGGTGACCGGATCCCCCTGGTTGCGGAAAAGCACTCCCGCGTAACTGGAAGGGAGAAAGCCGCAGGACCAGTTTTGAGCGCCGCCGCTGGTGCCGCGCCCGGCCGTGAGCACCACGTAGCCCGGGAGATTGTCGCTCTCACTCCCGAGCCCGTAGGTGAGCCACGAACCGATGCTGGGGCGTCCCATGAGGGAGGACCCGCAGTTCATCATGATCTGGCCCGGGTGGTGGTTGAACTGCTCGGTGTGCATGGATCTTATCATGCAGATGTCGTCCGCGCAGGACCCGATGCGGGGAAGCAGATCGCTGAACTCCATGCCACTGGCTCCGTAGCGCTGGAACTTCCGGTGGCTGGCCATCACCGTGGCGGTGTCCTTCTGGAGGAAGGCGAACCGGACGTTTTTGGTCATGGATTCGGGCAATTTCTGGCCGTGCAGCTCGCGGAGCTTGGGTTTGGGATCAAACAAATCCATCTGGGAGGGGGCGCCCTCCATGTAGATGCAGATGCAGGCCCTGGCCTTCGCGGGATGGTGGGCCACGCGCACCTGCATCGGACCAGCGCCCGCACGGGCGGGAGCGATCAAGCCCTGCTGCGCGAGCAGGGAAGCCAGGGCTGCCGTTCCCACGCCGCTGGCGGAGGTGGCCAAAAAATCGCGCCGGGAAAAATCCACGGCATCTTGAAAATCAAAGTCGTTTTTCATGGGGTCCAAGCGGGTGGGTGCAGATTTGGAGGGGCAAAGGGCGGCTCAATTCAGTCGCGGGTGATGGCCTCGTCGAGATTGAGAAGGACTCGGGACAGGGCGACCAAAGCCGCTGTTTCCGACGGTTTATCCGCCGTGTTTTCCCCGGCTTCGGACTCAGGCTGCCCCCCTTTGCCCGCCCGATTTTTGGGCCGCACCGCAACAGCGGCCGGCGCCCTCTGGAGGAGAGCCTCCGCCTGATTGGGATTCCGGTCAAAAAACTCGTTTTGCACCTTCAAAAACTGCGTCAAACGGGCGGTTTCCTCCGGGGTGGGCCGGCGCCCGAGTACACGAACAAATGCGCGTTCCACGCGCTGCTCGGCAGTGGCCGCCTCCGTCACGAGGTGCCGGCCGAGGGCGCGGGCGGACTCCAAAAACAGCCCGTTGTTGAGCAGTGTGAGCGCCTGAAGCGGCGTGTTGGAGCGGTCCCGCCGCGTGCAAGTCACATTTGATTCCGGTGCGTCAAATGTCATCAGCATCGGGTATGGCACGGTACGTTGAAAATGAATGTAGAGTCCGCGCCGGTACAAATCCGCACCGGTGGACGGCTCCCAGCGCAGTCCGCCGGCGTAGTTGAGCGCGGCCAGATCCGGGGGCAACGGCGGCTTGATGCTGGGGCCGCCCAGCCGGGGATTGA
This sequence comes from Chthoniobacteraceae bacterium, assembly GCA_044370075.1. Taxonomy (GTDB): domain Bacteria; phylum Verrucomicrobiota; class Verrucomicrobiia; order Chthoniobacterales; family Chthoniobacteraceae; genus Chth-196. The sequence continues at coordinate 2,645 of JBILWF010000013.1, forward strand.
GCAGACCGCTCACCTGCAGTGCCGCATCGCGCACCACCTCCGCTTCCATTCGCAAGCGGTTTTGGCGGGCCAGCAGGATGTTGAGCGGATCGGTTTCCTGCACATCCTCGCGGTACTGCGAGCTCTGGCGGTAAGTGTCCGAGAGAACGATCATTTTCAAGAACGCCTTCCGAGACCAGCCCATGCGCTGGAATTCGAGTGCGAGCCAGTCGAGCAACTCCGGATGCGAGGGCCGTTCGCCCCGGGTGCCAAAGTCGTTTTCTGTAGCAACCAGGCCGCGTCCGAAGAGCTGTTTCCAGAAGTGGTTGACCGTCACCCGGGCCGTGAGTGGATTGGCGGGATCCATCAACCAGCGCGCCAGGTCAAGGCGGTCTGGACGCTTCGCGCGCGCCTGCAGGGGCGGCATAAACCCGAATACGCCCGGCTCCACCGAGTCGCCTTTTTGCAAAAAATCGCCCCTCACATGAATCCGCGTTGTGCGCGATTCCGCCGCGAGCACGGCCGCCGTGAGCGGTTGCAGTTCGGGTTTCGCCTGCACATGCGAGCGGATCTGCCGGTGCACCCGCATGCCCAGCGGATCCACCCAGTCGGCGTAGTGTTCGCGGATCGCCTCCCAGGCTTCCGCGCGCCGCTCCGCTGCTGCAACGGCGAGATGGCCGCGCACGGCGTCCGGGGTTTGCGTCGCGGTCCATGGTCCCGCCTCCTGCGTGGCAAACACGGCAAACCGGGTCATGCCCCCGCCGTCGCCGAATTGGAGCTCGACACGCAGCGTACCGCCCGCAAGCGGAGCCAGACCGGCAAGCGCGGCGGGATCAAGCGTGAAGTACGCGTTTTGCAGCTGCTCGATGCCCGTGCCCGGACTCCAGCCAGTCTGCGGCTTTCCATCCAGAGCGAAGGCCAGCTTGGCGGCGTCGCCCGTGGCTCCCGCCACCTGGAGCGGGATTTTTTGGGGGGGCATCTGCGGGGCCTGCACGGTGAGCGAAATCTCGGCCAGCTCGAACTGGCCGTTTTTGCCGTCGCCCGTGCGGAAAAGCGAATTGGGAAGCGCCTGCACCCGGATGCCCGTAATTGGCCCTTTATCCAGAACCGCGTCCAAGGAGGCCTCCAGTGTATAGGAAATCACGCCCCCCCTGTTTTTGGAACTCACAAACCCGTCGGCATCGGGCTTCAGAGGGGCGGGTTTGCCCCCGGGTTTCTTGGCGACTACGCTCGTCAGGGTCAAAGGCCTCCAGATCTCCCGGGAGTGCGCCGTTTTTGTTTCCCACTGGACCAGGGCGTCCCGCTTGACACGGTCGCGGGCGGTGAGCCGTTCTTTTTCGAGGGAATCGCCCTTGGTTTTCCACTCCTGCAGAGCGACCTGGTGTGCGCGCTCGTTCTCGGGAGTCTGCATGGAAAAGCCCTGCTCCGAGGCGTCGTTAAAGAAAGCGTAGAGCTGGAAAAACTCGCGCTGAGAAATGGGATCGAATTTATGGGAGTGGCATTCGGCGCACCCGACGGTGAGTCCCATCCAGACGGTCCCCGTGGTACTGGCGCGATCCACCACGGCTTTGCAGCGGAACTCCTCCTGGTCGACGCCGCCCTCCCGGTTGGTGAGCGTTTGGCGGTGAAAGCCGGTGGCAATCCTGTCCGCAGCGGTTGCCCCGGGCATCAGATCACCCGCGAGCTGGCGGACGGTGAACTGGTCAAAGGGCATGTCCGCGTTGATGGCTTCAATCACCCAGTCGCGGAAAAGATACGCAAAAGGCCGGGCGGTGTCCTTCTCGTAACCGTCACTGTCCGCGTACCGGGCCAGATCCAGCCAGTGCCGCGCCCAGCGTTCGCCAAAGTGCGCAGAGGCCAAGAGCGAATCAATCATGCGCACGTAGGCATCCGGACGGGTGTCGGACAGGTAGTCCTCAATTTGCCGGGGCGTGGGCGGCAGGCCGGTCAAGTCCAGTGCCGCGCGGCGCAGCAGGGTATGGCGGTCCGCCTCCGGGGAGGGTTTCAGACCCGCCTGCGCGAGACGGGAGCGGATAAATGCGTCCAGCGGCGAGGCAGCCGACGAAACCTGCGGAACCGGCGGCATTTTAGGTGCCGCAAAAGCCCAGTGCACGGTGTAGGGGGCCCCCTCGGCGATCCACCGGCGAAGAAGCGCTTTTTGCTCGGAGGAAAGAGGCTTTTTGGTCTTCGGCGGCGGCATGATCTCGTCCGCGTCCGCGTGCTCAACACGCTCGACGAGGGTGCTTTGCCCGGGATTTCCGGGGACTATCGCCCGGGAACCTTTACGTTCCAAAAGCGCCTCTTCGCGGATATCAAGGCGCAGGTCGGCCTTCCGGTTGGACTCATCCGGGCCGTGGCATTGGGTGCAATGCTCGGCGAGAATCGGCTGGATTTGTTTTTGAAAATCCACGGGCGGCGCGGAATCCGGGGCCGCCCCTGAGATTCCCGTGGAAACGAGACCCAAAAACACAGCAACGGAAGAGGAGCGGAAAAGAGGAGAAGGCATGGGATGGAGAGGGGCCGGCCGGATTCGGCGCACTAGGGAAAACCCCCGGCGGGGGTAAAAGTTTTGCTGATTTCTGAGAAGGGCCTTTTCCCGCACCTGCCTTGCCGGTTCCGGCTCTGGTCAAACGACCGGGACATCAGATTGCAGACTTGCGCCCGCTTCGCAAAGCCCCAGTTTGTCGGCCGCCATGCAACGCCTGCCCGAACCCGTCGAAGCCAAAACCCTGGATTTGTGCCAGGCCCTCGTTCAAGACCCGGAATTCAGCCCGCTTTTCCAAAAGGTGGACCGGTATCTGACCGATGTGGGGGCGCAGTTTCAGCTCAACCAGTTTCAAGAAGTCGGGCAGATGCTGCAGCACAAACACGAGATGGGCGCGGAGCTCAGTCCGGAGGAACTCGCCCAGTACGAGGCGCTTCGCCAAACCGTGCTCGAATCCGAAGTGATCCGCGAATTCGTATCGGCGCAGGAGAAAATCCAAGCCCTGCAGGACCGCATCCACCGGTTTCTGGTAAAAACCTTCGAACTGGGAAGGGTCCCGACGTCTGAGGATTTCCACGACGAAACCTGCAACTCCGGATGTGGCGGGCACGCCTGAGCCGACGGGACATGGCGCGGTAGTGTAACCGCCGAGACCACCGCACGGCGTGCGGCTCAAACCCGCGCTTGCCCCGGAGGGGCGGAACCACAAACTCGGGGGATGCGTTCTTCCCCCATCTCCCTGCTCTTTGGCGTCTGCCTTCTTCCCTCCCTCCCCCTGAATGCCGCGGTGGATAGCGCGGATGTGGTCATCTACGGGGGATGCTCCGGCGGCATTACCGCCGCAATCCAGACCGCCCGGATGGGCAAAAAAGCCATTTTAATCGAGCCCTCCCGCTTCCTCGGGGGCCTGACCACCGGCGGACTGGGGGCCACCGATATCGGCAACAAGAAAGCCATCGGAGGGATTTCGCGCGAGTTCTACACGCGCATGCACCAGTACTATCAGGATCCCGCCCGCTGGAACTGGGATCCGAGAAAGACTCCGGTCACCCACAAGCCGGAATCCACTCCGGAGTCCAAACCGGAGACCGAAAATTCGCAGTGGACGTTTGAGCCCAAGGCGGCCTCTGCGGTGTACGGCACGATGCTGGAGGAGGTCAAAGACAGGGTCACTATTGTGTACGGGGAACGCTTGGACCTTCAGCGCGGGGTTCGCAAAGAGGGCGCAAAAATTGTCGAAATCACCATGGAAAGCGGGCGGCGGTTTACGGCTCCGATGTTCATCGACGCGACGTACGAGGGGGATCTCATGGCGAAGGCGGGAGTCCGCTATCACGTGGGACGCGAGGCCAACAACGTTTACGGAGAAACCATCAACGGCGTCCAAACCCGGGGTGCCCGGCACCATCAGTTCACACAGAATGTGGATCCGTATATCCGCAAGGGCGATCCCTCCAGCGGTCTGCTTCCAGGCATCAACCCGGACGGCGCCGGAGAGGAGTTCAGCGGCGACGGCAAAATCCAGGCCTACAACTTCCGGATGTGCACGACCGACGTGCCCGAAAACCGGCGCGACTGGGAGAAGCCCAAAAACTACGACCCCCTCTGGTTTGAGCTCGCCCTGCGCAACGTGGAAGCCGGCGACGATCGCGTCTCGTGGCACCCCGTCCGGATGCCGAACCGCAAAACGGACACCAACAACAACAAAGCCATCAGCAGCGATTTCATCGGCATGAACTGGGATTATCCCGAGGCGGACTACGCAAAGCGGGATGCCATCATCCAGGCGCACAAGGACTGGCAGCAGGGTCTTTTTTGGACTCTGGCCAATTCGCCCCGCGTTCCCGAAAAACTGCGCGAAGCCTACCGCACCTTCGGACTGGCCAAGGATGAGTTCACCGACAACGACAACTGGCCCCGCCAACTCTACGTGCGCGAGGCGCGCCGCATGATTGGGGACTACGTCATGACGGAGAAAAACTGCAAGCGTCAGGAGGTCGTGGCGGACAGCGTTGGAATGGGTGCGTACAATATGGACTCCCACCACACACAACGCTACGTGACCGCCGAGGGATTCGTCCGAAACGAGGGCGACATTCAAATCGGAACCAAGCCGTACCCCATCAGCTTCCGCAGCATCCGTCCCAAGGCGGCAGAATGCACCAACCTCCTCGTGCCAGTGTGCATGAGCGCCAGTCACATCGCGTACGGCAGCATCCGAATGGAGCCCGTTTTTATGGTACTAGGCCAGAGCGCAGCCACTGCGGCCGTGCTGGCCATCGAGCAGGGCGTCTCCATCCAAGACGTCGATGCCGCCGCACTCGAGGCGCGTCTTCTGGCGGACAAGCAAGTGCTGGATTTCATCCCAGCCCCGGTCGGCGCAATCCCCGTGGAACTCCCCGGCATTGTCTTGGACGATTCCCAAGCCCAGATCGAAGGTTTTGCTGAAACGGGCAGGAGCGTCGGAGGTTTTGTGGGGAACGAGTACCGGCACGATGGCGACCGGGACAAAGGCCGCCAGCGGGCCCGCTTCGTCCCTGACCTGCCCAAGGCGGGGCGGTACCGGGTGGCCATCACCTACACACCGCTGGGAAACCGGGCGGAAAACGTTCCCGTGATTGTGCGCGACTCCCAAGGCGAACACCGCTTCACCGTGAACCAGAAAGCCAAACCCTCGGGGCCCGGCGGATTGCATGTTCTAGGCTCTTTTTCCTTTGAAGCGGGCAAGGCAGGCTGGGTGGAAATTCAGAACACCGGCACGCAGGGACATGTGATTGTCGACGCGGCCCAGTGGATGGCAGAGTAAGGCACCGCCTCCCGGAGCGCATTCCCGGCGGCCCCGCACCCTCCGTGTGCAGGTTTACCCGGGGAGGCACTGCGACTCCCCTTCCCGAGCAACCGACTTTCCTGCGCGCGACGATTTCCGGCGAATAGCCTTCGCATCACATCGTGCAAACCGGGTGGGCGGCGCCTTGCCGCGCCACCGCATTCCTCCCGCCCTAAAATCCGGGCCGCTCAGCGCATCTTCGCCGGGGCGCTGGTGCGCACAACGCGGAAGCCGTAACTGTCGCTCTCGCGGTCGGGCATCGAGTGAACGCGGCAGGAGCTCAGCAGACTCAAGTGCAGGCTGCCCTGAAACCACGAGGCCCCGCGCAGCACGCGGGAACGCGTCTTCAAATTCCACGTGTCCAGACACCACTCCCACACGTTCCCTCCCATGTCGTGGAGCCCCTTCTCATTGGGCGCATAACTACCCGCGGGAGCCGTGTACGGGAATCCGTCGTCGTAGCCCGCAATCGCCACGTCGGAGCCGGTCTCCTTGCCCGTGTAATTTCCCGCCCCCTTGGGCGGAGGCCAGGTTGTTCCCCAGGGGAAACGGTCTTGAACGCCCAGATCACGCAGTTCGGGGGTCTGCCCCTTTTCGTTACTTAGGCCCGCCGCGAAACTCCACTCCGCATCGGTGGGCAGGCGGTAGTATTCTTCTGCCGGCAAGTCGCCGGAAAGATGTTCCCGGTCGGTGAGCCATTTGCAAAACGACATGGCGTCGGTCCAACTCACCATCACGACCGGATGATCCGGCGTCTGGTCAAAACCCGGGTTGCGCCACCGCGCCTTCGCATGTCCGGTTTCCCGGATGAACACCGAATAATCCCGCACCCGCGTTTCGTAGATCGAAAACTGCACGCTTCCAACAGGCACAAAACGCATTCCGAGCGTGTTTTCCAAACCCTTGGCAGAATCCTTGTCGGCACCGGATTCCCCCGGGGCGCCGGAATTGCCCGTCCCCGCAGCGGGGGGCGGCGTTTCCCCGCGCGCAATCGCGAGCAGGCGCTGGGCCTCCCGCGCGTCACTCTCCGTGGACTGGCCGCCACCCGCCGCCCGATCGCGCTCGGTGGCGGAAGGAGCTTGCGCGGACTTGCCTCCCTTGCCCTGTACCGTCGCCGAGGGAAGGGGCATGTTGGAGGCCTTCTGAAGCATTTCGCGGGCGCGCGCCTCGGCTTCGGCCGTGGCTTTTTCGATGATCTCGCGCTCCTTTTTGGCCATCGCCGCGTCCCCCTCCTCCTGCTTGATGCGGTCCGCCGTCTGGCGGGCCGACTCCAAAGAACGCTTTCCTTCCGCCAGAGGATCCTCCAGACCGGATTTCGCCGGCGCCTGACCGGGTTCCTTCGCCATCGGAGCCGGATCGGCGGGCTCCTGTTCGACCGTATGTTTGCCCGTGGACCGGGGGGCGGTGGCGGCTTGCGGAACCGAAACGGGCGAGGGCTCGGGGATGACAGGCGCAACCGTGTCAGGCACCTCGGGTTCGCCGGGAATATCCTTGCTCGGCTTGGGGCGGATCGGCAGCCCCGGGCGCAAGGAAGACACCTCGTCGCCGTTGCCCGGCACCGGAGGCGGCACAAATTTGACCGAAGGCGGTTCCTCTTTCTTGGTTTTCTCAACGCTCGGTGCCGGCTCTTCGACTTCGAACTCTGGTTCCTCCTGCTTCATCAACACGCTGGTGCCCACCCACAGGCCCGCGGCCGCTCCCAGAAGCAGCAATCCCAAAAGCAGCGCCGTGCGGTTGCCGCGCTCGCCGTCCTCGTTGGGGTTGGTGGAAGTCGGAATGAAAATCGGACGGGACGAACCCGAAAAACGGTCCCCGTCACCCCCCGGCTCCGGCGAAGGCTCCGCCTCCTCCGCCCCGGCGCCTGCGGCGGGAGCCTCCGCCTTGGCCTTGTCCACGGGCGTATCGATGGGCTCCTCCTCAAGTCTGTCCTCGCTCAAACCCAACTGCACGCCCAACTCCGTCATGGAGGGCGGTCTGGCCGAGGGATCCTTCGCCAGACAGGCCGCAATTACCTTCTCCCAGTTCTTAAACAGCCGCACGGGTTGCAGTTTTGCCAGAACCCGCCCGTCCGCTATGGAGAGCGGTTTTTCCGTGAGTACCTGCCGCCCAAGGTCGGGCCCTTGAAACAGCGGACGGCCCACCGTGATTTCAAACAGGGTCGCCCCCAAGCTGTACAGGTCATCCGCCACCTCCGGCTTGCCATTGCGCAAAATGTTCGGGCTCGTGCTCGCAAGCAAGCGCGTCGCCATGGGCGACTGCGATCCCACCCGCTGCAGCGCATCGGCAATCAACCGCATCGTGCCAAACCCCGTCAGAAGCACGTGCCCCTCCCGCGTCACGATGATGGAGGCCGCGCTGATGTTGCGGTGAATCAACCGCGCACTGTGGGCATCTGCAAGGGTGCGCACCACGGGACGCACCAGAGGTTCCAACTCCGAGGTGTTCAGCGCCCCACCGGCGCGCACCGCGCACCGCTGCGCAACCGACTCCCCCTCGTAGGAATCCGCCACAATCGCCACGCAATCACCCTCTTCCAAAATATCATGAACCCGCAGGATGTTCGGGTGGATCATCTGCCGGCCCCGGCGCACCTCCGCGCGCAAGGACTCGCGCAACTTGATATCTCCAGAGACTTCCGCAGGCACAAAATGGAGCGACACCTCCGCACCGGACAACTCATCCTCCGCAATCCATCCAAACAACTCGCTTTCCGAGGTGTTGAGAGGATTCCTGAGCACATAGGTTTCCGCAATGCGATCGCCGGCTTTAAGGGCCGAGGGAGAGAACGCGCCCGGGGCGGGGGCGGAAGAACCAGTGGAATCCATGGAGTGCGGAGAGGGTGAAAATTGAGTATTCCCTAGGGGAAAAAGCCCGGTCACCACCTCCGGAGAAAGCCAGCCCCGCGGCTGGCAGTTGGAGGAGCGCTCCGAGCCAATGCCCTACGGTTACATTTCCCAAGCCCGCCTCGCCAGCAGGAATTTCGCTTGCACCCCAGCAACCACTGCCCCCTATTTTGCCGCCCAGCCCGAACCGTCCGCGCCCCCGACCCGGCTTGTACCCGGGCGTTGCTCCGGGACGGCCCCCCTCTTTCAGTCCATGGAACAAACCCTAACCCCTACTCCATACCTCTACAACGGCACGGAGATTTCCCACATCGACCAGTTTTTGCAGTACGCCCAGCAGGGCGGTGCCTCCGACGTACACCTCTGCTCGGGCGCCCTCCCCTCCTGGCGGCGCAACGGGATCGTAGAACCCATCTTTGCCGACGCCACCCCCCTGCTCGCGGAAAACGCTTGGATGCTCGCCCAGAGCATGCTCGAGGAGCCCCAGATGGCGCAGCTTCTGGACCGGGGCGACATTGACTTCGCGTACAACGCCTCCTACGGCCGCTTTCGCGCCTCCGTGGTGCGCCAGCGCGTCGGGATCGATCTGGTATTCCGCATCATCCACAGCAAGGTGCGCACCATCGCCGAACTGGGACTGCCCGAGAGCCTGCGAGGCCTCACCCAGTACCACAACGGCCTGGTGCTGGTGACTGGACCGGTGGGTTCCGGAAAATCCACCACCCTCGCGGCGCTCATTGACGAGATCAACCGGACACGCAACGACCATATCATCACGCTGGAAGATCCCATTGAGTACCTTATCCCCTCGACCGGCTGCCACGTGACCCAGCGCGAGGTGCGCACCCACACCAAAAGCTTTGCCGCGGCCTTGAGGGGTGCCCTGCGTGAAGATCCCGACGTGATCATGGTGGGGGAGATGCGCGACCTCGAGACCATCCAGCTGGCCATCACCGCGTCGGAAACCGGGCACCTCGTGCTCGGAACCCTCCACACGGGAAACGCCGCGCGCACCCTGGACCGGATTCTGGACGTGTTTCCCTCCGACCAGCGGGATCAAATCCGGGTGATGGTTTCGGAATCGCTCCGGGGCATTATTTCCCAGCAGTTAATTCCCCGAAAAGACGGAACCGGCCGCGTTCTGGCCATGGAAATTCTCACCAACAATTCCGCCGTGGGAAACCTGATCCGGGACGGCAAAACCTTCATGCTTCCGGGCGTGATCCAGACCGGCCGCAAACAGGGCATGAAACTCATGGACGACGCCCTTATCGACCTGGTCGAGGCGGGGCTTATATCCGGCGACGAGGCCTACGCCCGCTGTGAACAAAAGGCTCTCTTCAAAAAATACCAGGGTAAATAACCCCCCTCATTCCCATGGCTTACATCGACCAATTTTTCCAGGTTCTTGTCACCTCCGGCGGTTCCGACCTGCATATGGCCCAGGGCGATTCGCCCAAAATCCGCCGCCATGGAGCCGTAGTGCCCATCCGCAACGAGCCGCTCACCTATGAGGAGATGGCCTACATGATGAGCGAGATCTGCGGCGCCGAACGCTGGGCCCGCTTCCTCGAACTGGGCGACCTCGATTTTGCCTACCAAATGGACGAGGCCTCCCGCTTCCGCTGCAACTTTC
>JBILWF010000344.1:0-4151 GCA_044370075.1 Chthoniobacteraceae bacterium
ACTCGCGCTTGAGAACGGGTTTCATGTGCTGTCGGACAAGCCGGCCACCTTCAACCTGCAGGAGGCAAAGGATCTTTCGGCCCTGATAGAAAAAACGGGGCTGCTGTACGGACTCACCCACAACTATACGGGCTACCCGCTCATTAAACAGGCCCGCGAAATGGTACGTTCCGGGGCGCTTGGAAAAATCCGCAAGGTCGTTGCTGAGTACCCGCAAGGTTGGCTGGCCACGCGCTTGGAGGAGAGCGGCCAAAAACAGGCCGCATGGCGGACCGATCCCGCCCGCTCCGGCGCGGCAGGGTGCGTGGGCGACATCGGGACACACGCCGAAAACCTCGCGGAATACGTGACAGGCCTTAAAATCTCCGAACTCGCAGCGGATTTGACCACCTTTGTGGAGGGGCGCCTTTTGGATGATGACGCGAACATTCTTTTGCGTTTTGAAGGCGGCGCCAAAGGCGTGCTGCATTGCTCCCAGATCAGCGTGGGTGAAGAGAACAACCTCAACCTGAGAGTTTATGGCGAGAAGGGCGGTTTGGAATGGCATCAAAAAGAACCCAACACCCTGCTCGTGAAATGGCTGGATAAACCGATGGAAGTTTTCCGGACCGCCAACGGGTATCTGGGAGCGGCCGCCGCATCGGCCACGCGCACGCCCCCCGCCCACCCGGAGGGTTATCTCGAAGCATTCGCCAACATCTACCGGAATTTTGCGTCACACATCCGCGCAAGAGTCGACGGGACCGCGCCCTCGGACGCCGCGTTGGACTATCCAAAAATCGAGGACGGCATCCGGGGTATGGCCTTTATTGAAGCGGTTGTGAAATCCAGCAAACAAAACGCGGCTTGGACCCGCATCTAAGGCGGCAGCGACTGTCCTCCGCGACTGTCCTCCGCGGCTGGACTCCCGGCCGCGAGAGGAACTGCCCCGGGTCACATGAAACCCCGCACGCATCCCGTGCGGAGTCGGTTTGCCCACATCCTGCCCGAGTGCGGCACGTTCCCGGGGGCCGCAGGGTAGGTACTCTCGGCCGGTGTTTGCCACCGGGAGCGCGAATCCGGGTCCTCCGGAACCGCGAGGGATCGCAGAGACATGATGCACTTTGAAGGGTGCCGAAAGCTTGGCGGGATTCGCGGTTTGGAGCAGTGTGGTAGAGGTGAAGGTTTCGCTCCATTCGCCAGGATCCGTTTCCATGAAAGCATACTCCGACCCTTTCCAAACCGATCGAAAAGAGACCGGCACGCTCAAATGCCCGTTTCAGGGTGAAGAAATTCTCATGCTCCTGCGCCATGAGGATGTGCGGCAGGCGTGCAAAGACTGGGAGACTTTCAGCTCCGACGCCCCGTTTCGCGTGCCTGTTCCCGCGGAGCACGATGTGCGTTCCGTGCGCCAGCTCCCCATCGAGACCAACCCGCCCCAGCACGGGGAATACCGGGAACTGGTGGAACCTTTTTTCCAGAGGGCAAAAAATCCGGAGGTGGTCGCGTTGGTGGAAAATCTTATCGCAGAGAAACTCGAGGAGTGTATGCGGCGGGACTCTGTCGAGGTAGTGAGCGAATTTGCACTCCCGATCCAGTCGCGCGCCCTGACCTATCTTTTGAATGTCCCGGAATCGGAGGCTGACACGTGGATTGGGTGGGGAATTCACGTTTTCAAAGTCGGCGAGGGAACCAAAAAAGGAGCGGCTCTTGAGAAGTACTTAAACGCGCAATTCGACCGTGCGGAAAAGTCTCCCGGGGAGGATTTTTTCAGCGCACTGACGCGGGCCCGTTTTCAGAACCGGGCGCTGACGCGGGAGGAAATGCTCGGCTTTGCCAACCTGACTTTTGCCGGGGGGCGCGACACGGTCATCCACACGCTGGCCTGCGCAATCGGGCACCTGGCGGGTCATCCCGGAGATCTCGCGTTTTTGAGCGCGGATCCCAAACGCATCACACTCGCCAGCGAGGAATTCTTCCGCGTGTTCATGCCGCTCACACACATCGGGCGAGTCTGCCCGGCAGACACCGAGGTGCGCGGCGTGAAGGTTCCGGCAAACCAGCGCATTTCGCTTGGATGGGCGTCGGCGAACTTCGACGAAGATGTGTTTCCAAATCCGATGGAAGTGCGGTTGGATCGGAAGCCGAACCCGCATCTGTCGTTTGGTTTCGGAACACACCTCTGCCTGGGCGCGCCTCATGCGCGCCTGCTGCTTCGCTCGCTGTTGCGGCTGCTGACCGAAAAGGTGGGAGCCATTTCGATTCTGGAGGCGGTGCCGCATGTCGAGCGGGAAGAGCGATACAGCCGGACCCTTGGGTACGAAACGCTCCGCGTGCGCTTCCAATCGAAAGCCTGATTTCCGCCCCGTTTAGAAGAACTCCCCATCTGGTTCCCTTGTCAGTGGCGGCACACTCCCGACTTTCACCACCGGTTTGTCATGATTTCCCCCGCGCTTGGCCCCCGAAATAATCTCGCGACGACAACCATCCGTATCGCGGCACTCGCTCTCCTTTTCGGGGGAGCCCGCATGTTTTGCGAAACCGCGCGGGCCGCGGATTCAGCACAAACAAGCCTCCCCGCGAAGCATCAGGAGCTGCTCAAGGAGCATTGTTTTTCGTGCCACAACGCCGACAAGCAAAAGGGGAAATTCCGCCTGGATGATCTGTCTTTCTCATTCGAGAAACCCCGTGACGCAGGGAGGTGGCAGAAGGTTCTGAACGCGGTGAATTCGGGTGAAATGCCCCCCGTCGAGGAGAAAGCGCTGCCGCCGGAGGCCAAGGCGGACCTTCTGGATGACCTGGCCAAAACCCTTGTTGTCGCACGGCGCAATCTGGGCGATGCGCGGGGCGTAGTCACCATGCGGCGGCTCAACCAGCGGGAGTACGGCAACACGATCGAGGCCCTGCTTGGCGTGCGCATCGACGTGCGCGAACTGCCTCCAGACACAAGTGCCAACGCCTTCGACACAACGGGCAACACCCTTTTCATATCGGGGGATCAGTTTGAGCAGTACCTCGATTTGGGCCGTGCGGCCGTGGGCGAGGCGTTCGCACGCCACGACAAGGCGGACGTTACGTTCCTCAAACGGTTCGAGGGCGAGGAAGGGCTCGAGCGCGTGTCCAAATCGCTCAGAGAGCGCATAGAAGGTCACCGCAAATTCATGCTCTGGAAACGCGGGGTGGACAAAGCCATGGAACGGCCGGAAAACGGCCAGGTCGTGGAGGCGATTCGCAAGGAATTCAAAAACGAACACCACCCCACCTACCACCGCTGGGATAAAATCGCGGGCGCCCCCTCCCCCACCCAGTTTGGTTTCACCGACGCCTTCCATGCGCTGCATGTTGGCGAGGGGCAGTGGGCGCTGGTGCCGTATCAGTCGTGGTTTCTTTCGATGCCCGAAAACAAAACGGGGGTCTGGCTCACCGTGGGCGACAATTTTGTGAAACCCTACTTTTCCTTTGCGACGTATCAATGTCCCCCGGGGGACTACGTCGTACGTCTGCGCGTCGCGGCCTCCGAATCGGTGGACGCGCGGCGTCGCTTTATCGAATTTGGCCTCGGCAGTGGAAACCCGTTTAACCATGACAGCCGCCACATGGTCACGGGGACGTTAGAGAACCCCCAAATCATCGAAATACCGGTCACGCTGCACGGAAACGTGGTTTCGTACTTCGTGCGCGAGCGCGGTACGCACGATGCCGATTCGACCCCGCCTGCACGGTTTGGCACCGGCGCTCCGGAAACCGGTGTCGGTCCGGATTTTGCCATTTGGCTCGACTACGCGGAGATTGAGAAACTTCCAACCAAACTCGATTCCCCCGGAATGAAGGCCATCACGCCAATTTTGGGTGATACCAAAAGCACTTTCGCGTCGGGAGAACTCCGCGGGGCGCTCTCTGCGTTCAGCGTGGAGGCGTTTCGCGGCAAAGAGCCATCGCCCGCTTTTTTGGAGCGGCTCGTCGCGCTTTACGAGGACCAGCGCAAACACGGGGCCGACCATCGCGCGGCGCTCAAAGAAACCCTCGCCCTGATCCTCGCCTCGCCGCGCTTTGTTTTCCTAAACGAACCGAGCGCACCGTCTGGGATCGAAAAAAACAAGGCACCCGCCGGCAATCTTTCAGCAGCGGACCTTGCAATCCGGCTGAGTTATTTTTTGTGGGGAACGCCCCCG
>JBILWF010000345.1:0-4149 GCA_044370075.1 Chthoniobacteraceae bacterium
CAAACCGGTCCACGGGATGCCGGTTCCACAGCGGGTCTGCCGCCTGCGGCACCTCGGGGCGAACGGGTTTTGAGTACGACCAGTGGGGCGCCCACGGAGCCCCCTGGGAGATCCATCGCGTAAGCACCTCGATCTCGGCGGGGCTGGGCTTTTTACCCGTCTTCGGGGGAGGCATGACCTCGTCGGCGTCCTTGCTGTGAATTCTCTGAAGCAAAAGGCTTTTCTCGGGATGTCCGGGCGCCACAGCCTGCCCCCCGGATAAGGCGGCACGCGCCCCCTCGGCGGTGTCCAACCGCAATCCTTCACCGTCCCCGCCCTTGCGCTTGGCATCATCCGGCCCGTGGCAACTAAAGCAATAGTTGGAAAGGATCGGGCGGACCTCCCGCGCGAAGTCAACCTTCTGCGCGGGAGCGGCTGAGGCTGAGGCACCTGAGAAACAAAGGGCGGCAAAGGGGGCGGCACCAAAAAGTATAGGAAGTCGCATATCTAAAGGGCCAAGGGTTGCAAGGATCCAAGCAGTCCGATTAAACGGAGCGCGTCAATCTTTGAGTCTACCGGACTCGGCACCTCCCCTTAGGAATCCCGAGGGGGAATCCGCGCCGGTTTTTCCACCCCTTTTATGAGCCATCCCCATCATACCACCGAAAACCTGCCCCCCGTAGGACCCGTCTGGCTGTACCGCGCCTTCCACGATCCCACCGCGCGCAGCTACCAGTTTGTTCACAACGTCCTCAACGTGGTGATTTTCGTGGCCGCAATCGTCGGCGCCCTGGAAACCGTCGAGGACATCCACGAAAAATACGGTCACGCCCTCCATGTGCTGGAATCGGTCATCGTGGGAATTTTTACGTTGGAGTACATTGCCAACATCATCACCGCGCGGAAGAAGACCAGTTACATCTTCAGCTTCTGGGGACTGGTGGACTTCATGGCGATTGTCCCCTCGCTTTTGCAGTTCGCCAACATCACGGCCCTGAAGGGAACCCGCGTGCTGCGCGTGCTCCGGGTGCTGCGGGTCCTGCGGGTGCTCAAACTGGCGCGGGAAGCCGTCGCCCGGGTGCATTCCGCCGATCAGAAAGAACTGCGCCGCAATCCGCTGGGGATGAATCTGACCATCTACTTCCTGGCCCTGTTCTCGGTGGTCATCATCTCCAGCACCCTGGCCTACTATGCCGAATTTACCCACGGCGAACTCGAGGCCGTCGAACGGGTAAGCGACACCAACCTCCGCTTCTACGCCCAGGATATCCATGGGGACCTCTCCGGCGGCAAAGTGGTCATCGGCGGGCATTCCAAATTTGACGGGGCATGGGAGGTCAAAGCGTGGGATCTCGAAAAACACTCCTTTGACGTGCTCGTTCCGGACGCGGACGTGCTCAAGGACGCGCCGAAAGAGAAAACCGCGATCAGTGCAGAGAGCGGGGAGAAGTTCCGCTGGGCCAAGGATACGCCCTTCCACTCTGTGCCGCAGGCCATGTGGTGGTGCGTGGTGACCCTCACCACGGTGGGATACGGCGACATGTACCCGGTGACCGTTCCGGGGCGGATCGTGGCGGCCGCGACAATGTTCCTCGGGTTGGCCCTCTTCGGCATGCTCATGAACATCGTCGGCAAGGCCATGATGGTGGCTCTTTTTGGAACCGACAGCATGGAGGAGGAAGGCGCCTCCAAGCCCAAGACGGCCGCTGTCGAAGGAAAATTCTGCCCCCACTGCGGCGAAAACATAGCCGGCAGCCACGCGGGCCACTCCAAGTAACCCCCTGCCACGAAGCGGCCCCCGGATCACTCCGCGGGGCCGTTTTGTTTGCGCACTCCGCACCGCGGCGGAATCCGCATCGCCACTGACCGCGCGATTTTCCGACCTAGCCCGCGAACCGCTCCGGTGTACTCTGCACGCCGCATGGCTCTGACGCTCTCCTCCCTGCGCATCCGCAATCTGGCCCTCGTCGAGGATCTCACATGGAACCTCTCCCCGGGTTTTACCGCGGTCACGGGGGAAACCGGTTCGGGCAAATCCATCATTGTGGGCGCCCTCAAGCTCCTTCTGGGCGAGCGGGCCGACAAAACCCTCATCCGCACCGGGGCCGACTCCTGCGCCGTCGAGGCGGCGTTTGAGGTGGAGTCCCCCGCGCAACTCAACCCGCGCCTGGAAGAACTGGGTCTCGAACCCTGCGACGAAGGCCAGCTTTTGCTCAAGCGTGTCTTGACCGGCGCCGGCACCAACCGGCAGTTCGTCAACGGCACGCCGACGACGCTTGCCGTGCTCAAGACGCTCACCGAGGGCCTGGTTGATTTACACGGTCCGCACGACCACCAGTCCCTTCTCTCCACCGAATCTCAGGGAGCCCTGCTCGACGCATTCAGTCATGCGCAAGCCGCCCTCGCCGCGTACACGGACGCCTACCGCAAAAAGCTGCAACTCGAGCGCGAACTCGAGTCCCTCTGCGGGGACGACGACGCCTTCGAGCGCGAATGCGCCCTCTTGCGCCATCAGGCCGCCGAGATCGAAAACGCGGGCCTCTCCCCTGAGGAGGAAGATTCCCTGCGCGCCCAGTACACCGTGGCAACGCAGGCACGCCGCCTTCTGGAGCTGAGCACCCAGGCACTGGCCCGCCTGAGCGAGGGCGAGGACAACGCTCTCGAGCGCGTGACCGAGCTGGGGCGCGTTCTGCGCGACCTCGAGCGCATCGATCCGCAGGCCGCCGAACTCAGCGCATGCCATGCGCGCGCCGTGACCGAACTCGAAGACCTCGCCTCCAGCCTCCACCAATACGCCGGCGCGCTAGACCTCGACCCGGAACGCCTCCACGCCCTCGAAGACCGCTTCAACCTTCTCGAATCGCTCAAACGCAAATACGGCGGAACTCTCGCCGAGGTCATCGCCTTTGGCGAAAACGCCACGCAGCGCCTGCAAAAACTCAGCTCCCGCGCCGAAGAACGCGCCCGTATTCAGTCCGAGCTCCAACAAAACGCGCACGCGCTGCGAACCCTCGGTGCAGCCCTCTCCGCGCTCCGCGCCAAAGCGGCTCCGGGACTGGCCAAACAAATCATCACGCACCTGCGCGGGCTCGGTTTTAAAAAGGCGGGGTTCCAGGTTGAACTGCTGCCGCTCTCGCAACCTGGCCCCAAGGGACTCGAAGAGGTTGAATTTCTCTTCGGCCCCAATCTGGGCGAGCCGGCAAAACCGCTGCGTTCCATCGCTTCAAGCGGCGAAATCTCCCGTGTCATGCTGGCGGTCAAATCCGCGCTCGCCGAGGAGGACACCGTGCCGCTGCTCGTGTTCGACGAAATCGACGCCAACGTGGGCGGCGAAATCGCGCACGCCGTGGGGGAAAAAATGCTCCTGCTTGGAACCAAGCGCCAGGTGCTGTGCATCTCCCATCTGCCTCAGGTCGCTTCAAAGGCCGACTCCCAGTTCGTGGTCACAAAAACCGAATCCGCCGGGCGCACCGTTTCGAACCTCGTACCGGTCCGGGGCGAATCCCGTCTGGAGGAGATCGCGCGCATGCTCGGGGGCAAATCCGCATCGTCCCTCGCCCTCGCCCGTTCGCTGCTGGAAAAGAGCGAGACGGGAAGCCCGTAGCACCCCGGACGCCGGATCGTTTACTCACCGGCCGGAGCAGGGTTCGCCCGCCCTCGAACCGGGGGCTACTTGGGATTCGGCGCCGCCTTCAAAAGCGGCGCAGCCTTGAGCGCCGGGGCGTCGGCGGCGACCGCCGCGCGGTAATTAGCCTGGGCGCGAAAATAATCCGCCAGAGCCTCCACTTCCAAAACGCGCGCGTCGAAGGTCGCCTGCTCGCGGATCTGCAAAGCCAGCAAATCCGCGGCCCCCTGGCGCACCTTTTCGTTTTCTGCAGCCTCCAACTGGGAGGCCAGCTCCACATTGCGGCTGGTTTGTTTCAGCACGTCGAAAGCGGCTGCAAGCGCGCTGTAACTGTCCCGCACATCGGCGCTGATCCGGTCCGAGGCAAACTTGCGCTCGAGTTCGAGGCGCCGCAACTGGGCTTCGGCCGTTTCAACGCGCCCTTTAGCCTCGCGCCGCTCAAGGGGAAGTTTGAATTCCACCTTGGCCTCCACCTCGGTATTTTCCGTCTCCTTGGCGAGTTTTCCGCCGAGTGTCTGACGCGCCTGTACGCCGGCCTCCAGACT
>JBILWF010000346.1:0-4147 GCA_044370075.1 Chthoniobacteraceae bacterium
CGCTTTGTCGCCGAAAGAACCGCATGGGAGACCCGTCATGGAGTCGCTACGCCGCCCGTGTCCGAGGCGGCCAAGCACTGGGCCGAATTGGACGTGGACGAGACCGACTGGCAACGCGTAACCTTACCGGCAGCGTGGTCGAGTCTCGGGATGAAGTCGGGGGGCGTCTTTTGGATCCGGCGAGAGTTTGAGATCCCCGCTTCCCACACGGAGAAACCCTTTCTGCTCGGGTTGAACTGGATCACGGATCAGTACGATACCGCTTACTTCAATGGTGTCGAAGTGGGGCGTGCCAGCGACAAAGCGCCGGGATTCAACCATGTCCAGCGCAGCTATCCGGTCCCCGGAAAACTGGTCAAAGCCGGACGCAATGTGGTGGCCGTGCGGGTTGTTTCGGCAACCGAGAGGGCGTCGATCCATCTGCCGCGCACCGTGGGTGTGCCGGTGGCCGATCCGAGTGCCGCGCAGTCGGACTGGCTGTTGAAGGTGGAGCATTCCTTTGCCCCGCTGCCACCGGACGCGCTGAAATCTCGGCCCAAACCGAACAACCAAGCCCTGCGGAACGTTTCCTCCTCCCTCTTCAACGGGATGATTGCGCCGCTCATCCCCACCGCTATCCGCGGAGCGATCTGGTATCAGGGCGAAAGCAACTCCCCCCGTCCTTCCGAGTATCGCGAACTGCTCTCGCTTATGATCCGCGACTGGAGAGCGCAATGGGCCCAGGGGGATTTCCCCTTCCTGATTCAACAACTGGTCAATAACGGCCTTCCGCAAACGGACCCCAACAAGCCCGGGGGTTGGCCTTTCCTGCGTGAGGCTCAGGCCCAGGTCGCCGGGTCGCTCCCCGAATGCGGGATCGCCGTCGGCATCGAGTTGGGCGATCCCCACACCATTCATCCCGCAAACAAGCAGGATGTTGGCAAGCGCTTGGCGCTCGCCGCCCTCGAGAAGGTCTACGGGGAATCTCTCGAATCCAGCGGCCCCCGCTTCCACTCCTCGCAGAGGGAGGGTGGCGCCATTCGAATCCGCTTCTCCCACGCCACCGGCCTTCAATCCAAGGGAGGGCCTCTGCGGCAATTCGCCATCGCGGGGGAGGACCAGAAATACGTCTGGGCTGACTCCAAACTGGAGGGGGAAACGGTGCTCGTGAGCCATCCGAAAGTGCCGGCGCCCGTCTCAGTCCGCTACGCATGGTCCGAAAATCCGGACGGCTGCAACCTCTTCAACGCAGCTGGGTTGCCCGCGATGCCGTTTCGCACGGACTCAGTCCTCAAGTAGGGACCGACCCCGACAAAAAACATCCCGCGGGATCTCTTTTTTTTTGGAAAATGGCCGCCCAGCGAGGAGACACCGTGAGGAGCGTATTCGTTCCCTGTTCCCCATGAACTCCATCCCCGACTTTGTACGCCTCTGGACCGCCCACCAAGAGGAGGTCCGTCGCTATGTGTTTTTGATGATCCCGAGATCTCGCGATGCCGCGGAGGTGTTGCAGGAAGTCTCGGTGCGGTTGTGGGAAAAGTGGCCCGAGTACGATCCTTCGCGACCCTTTGTACCGTGGGCGATTCGGTTTGCCTACCTCGAGGTGCTCAAGTGGCGGCAGCGACAGGCCCGAGAAAAGCTGGTTTTTTCGGACACCCTGCTGGCTCAACTCAATACCACGCACGAAGAGGAATCGCCCCTGAGGGAGGCGCGTCGCACGGCGCTCCAAGGGTGTCTACAAAAGCTGGGGCCTTCGGAACGCCGTTGGCTGGGAATGCGGTACGGTAACCATGGAGCGATCAAATCTGAGGCGACGGCGTCGGGCCAAGATCTGCGCAAGGTATACTACGCGCTGGAGAAACTGCGGGCGGCACTGCTGCGCTGTGTGGAGGGAAACCTGAAACAGGAGGGCTGGCTGGATGCATAACCCCAACGATCGACTCGATGATCTCCTCGCCCGTTTGGTGGAGGAGTCGCTCCTTCCCGAGGAACAGGTAGAACTCGAGACGCGCCTCGCCTCCGATGCGGAGGCGAGAAGACGCTACGTGCACTACCTCGATCTTCATTCGGAGCTGCAGGCCTCCTTCGCGATGCGAGATCTGGGGCCTTGCGCGAAAGAATCCACCGAGCCCGTTGCCTCCCCCGGGCTCAGCTCGGGAGCCCCGTCCCTCGGCAGACTCTGGATGGGAGCTGCTGCATGCGTCGCCCTTGGAATGGCCTTCGCTTCCGTGGCCTGGTCTTATGCAACCCCTCGGCTTCGCGGGAGACTGCCGGCGCCGGTCACCGTTTTCAGTGATGGGTTTGAAGCGGGGCACGGCCCGATCGGTCCCGGGCTTCCGAAAAGCCCGGGCGCGTGGAGCGGCGATGACGCTCAAATCGTCGGTCCCGAGCAAAGCCTTCGCCCCAAAGCGGGGACTTCCATGCTCAAGTTTTTTAGGTCCACCTATTCTGGCGAAAACGCCCCCAGAAGCGCTTGGGGAGATGTGTGCAGAATTGTCGAGTGGCCCGGCGCTCTGGGGTCGGAACAGGGCCGAGTCCGCCTGAGCGCGAGCTTTGCGGCCACCCCTTCCGAGGACCCAGAACAGTACGCCATGAGCGTCGAGTTGATCGCGCTCGATAGTTTTGCAGACATCCCGCCGGGACCCAACGCCTTGTCCACCCTCGATAGGTCAAGCCACACCCATGCCTCCCGGCTGCTGCCCATCAAGCGGGACGGTTCCTGGCAGCAAATTTTCGTGGAGACGTTCGTCTCATCCCAAACCCGATACGTGCTCATCCACGTGGCGATGGTTCGCCGCTACCCCGAAGCGTCCGCCGAACCCGTGCAGTTCCGAGGCCATTACCTCGATGACGTGAAACTCGAATTTATCCCCCAACCCGATCCCTCCCTCTCCACCCGATGATCCCTCCCCCTACAGCGCCTCCGACACCTTCCCCGACCCTGCATCGCCGCGCCTTCTTGCGTGCCGCGGGGGCGACCCTCGCCCTCCCGTTTCTCGAGGCCCTCGCGCCGCGCCGCGCCCTCTCCACAGAACCCCAGGCACCCCCGCGCCGCATGGTCTGCGTCATGACCAACACCGGCCTCCTGCCCGACGCCTTCTTCCCCAAGGATGCCGGCAGGGACTACGAACTGCCGCGATACCTCGCGCATCTGGCCGAGCACCGTCACCAGTTCACCGTCATCGGCGGTGTCTCTCATCCGGACAATTCCGGGGGACACATGGTCGAGAAGAGTTTTTTGACCGGAGCCCGGTACCCCTCCTCGCCGACCTTCAAAAACAGCATTTCGCTGGACCAAGTCGCCGCTGAAGCCATCGGGCACCAGACCCGTTTCCCCTTCCTTGCGCTCGGGGTGAACGGCAAACACGACGGTCTGCTTTCCGTCACCCGGGATGGCATTTTCATTCCGCCGGAGTTTAGTCCCTCCAAGCTCTACCATCGGCTCTTCACCGCAGATAGCCCCGACGAGGCGCGCGAACGTCTCCGCCAGATTCGCTCCCGCACAAGCATTCTGGATTTGGTGCGCGCACGGGCGCGGCGCCTTGAAACGAGCCTCGGCTCCGCGGATCGGGGACGGCTCGAACAGTACTTCACCTCGGTGCGCGAACTGGAGTTGCGCCTTGAACAGGCGGAGGTCTGGCAGCAGCGAGAGAAACCGCACACGTCCGCGAAACTCCCGGTGGATATTGCCGACGCCACGCTGGACAAGGAACGCGCCGCGCTGATGTACGACATGGCGAAGCTGGCCTTGGAAAGCGACAGCACACGCTTAATCACGCTGTATCTGAACCCCCTCGAAACGACCGTGAAACTGCCCGGGGTCCATGACCGCACCCACACGCTGACGCATCACGGAAACGAACCCGAAAAGCTCGAGCAATTAGCCAGGTTGGAAGAAGCAGGCATCCAGAACTTGGGCCGCTTCTTGAGCGGCCTTGCCTCCGTTCAGGAAGGGGAGCAAACCCTCCTCGAGCGCACCATGGTGTTGTTTGGATCCAACATGGCGAGCGGCAACTCGCACTCCAACACCAACCTTCCCATTCTGCTTGCCGGAGGCGGCTTCAAGCACGGCCAGCATCTGCGCTTTGATCTGAAAAATAACACGCCCCTCTGCAACCTATACGTCTCGATGCTGCAGCGGCTCGGACTCGAGCACGCGCAATTCGGC
>JBILWF010000347.1:0-4141 GCA_044370075.1 Chthoniobacteraceae bacterium
CGCGAACAGCGACGAGCGTTACAAGTTCGACACGTACACGCGGTATGTCCTGAAAGACGGCCAGACCACGAAAGCCTACGAGGACGAAGCCAAACGCCGTTTCATCCACGAGCCGGCGAACCTCAAGCTCTTGATTGTGGTGAGCAAACTCCTCACAGGCTTCGATGCGCCGAGCTGCTCGTACATCTATCTCGACAACGAACTGCGCGATCACAACCTGTTTCAGGCCATTTGCCGGACGAACCGGCTCGACGGGGAAGACAAGGCCTACGGACACATCGTGGACTTCAAGAAGCTGTTTGAAGACGTACGGGAAGCCATCGCCGTCTACAGCTCCGATGAACTGGACATTGACGCGGGCAACGGCGGCTCGAACAACATCGAGCTGAAGGACTGGCTCAAGGAGGGACGGAAACGGCTCGAAGCGTCCCACGAAGCGCTGCACTACCTGTGCGAGCCGGTGCCTGCTTCTAGCCATGGCGCGCGCGAGTTGGAGCAGTTCCTGCATTACTTTTGCGGCGATGCCTCCGATCCGCAGGCGATCAACGACACCGAACCGCTTCGCGTCGCCTTCTACAAGTCCGTCGCCGCCTTTGTGCGCGCTTACGCCGGCATCGCACAGGACCTGACCAAGGCCGGCTACAGCGACGGCGAAGCCACGGCGCTCCAGAAGGAGGTGGAGTTCTACAGCGAAATCCGGTCCGCCATTAAAAAGAACGCTGGCGAGGAACTGGACATCAAGCCCTTCGAAGCAGACATGCGCCACCTGCTCAACACCTACGTGCAAGCCGACCCAGCGTCGGACATGGGCAACCTGCAGTCGCTGTCCCTCACGCAGCTGATCGTCGAGACCGGGATCCACGACGCAATCGCTCGCAAACTGAACGAAAAGGGCACGCTGTCGAAGAACGCGATCGCCGAGGGCATCATCAACAACGTCCGCAAGACCATCATCCGCGAGCAGCTCACGGATCCCCGTTTCTACGCGGAGATGTCACAGCTTCTGGAGGACCTCATCCAGCAGAGCCGTACCGACGCCGCCGAGTACGAGGCCTTTCTCAAGAAGGCCGAGGAGCTGGTCCAGCGCATGGCAAAAAAGGACTCCGTTGCAGGGATTCCTGCAGTGCTTCACGGCAAGCCCGAAGCCATCGTGCTCTACAACAACCTGGCTGAGATTCTTGCAAACACCGTGGACAACGGTGCACTGACGGTACGGGAGGAGGATCCTGGGGAAAAAGAACAGCGGGCTGAACTGGCGCTCCAGATCGACAGGGCGATACGGGAAAACGCTCCAGCAGACTGGAAGGGCGATGAAACACGAGAGAAACAAGTGTTGAACGCGCTGTTCCCACTCCTGTCCCGGAACCGCGCCGCGACACTGGCCGTTTTTGAAATCATTAAAAACCAGCCGGGCTACTGATGATCGAGACGATTGAGTTGGGCGATATTTTGATCACGGTGACGCGGAAGAAGGTCAAAAACGTCCACTTGTCTGTTTATCCACCTGAGGGGCGGGTCACGTTGGTCGCCCCAAAAGAAACACGCCTGGAGGTCGCCCGTGCGTATGCGATCTCGCGGCTTGCTTGGATTCGGCGCCAGCAGGCGAAGATTACGGGGCAAGCCCGCGAATCACCCCGCAAATTTGTCGAACGCGAGAGCCACTACCTCTGGGGACGCCGGCATCTTCTCAGCGTCGCCTACCGGGACGCCAAGCCCTCGGTGTCATCCACCCACAAGCGGATCACCCTCACCGTGCGTCCCGGCAGCAATGAGGCCAGGCGCGCCGAGGTGATCCACGAATGGCACAAATCGCTCCTGCACGGAGTCGTTCGCGGACTCATTGAAAAGTGGGAGCCGATTTTGAAGGTCAAAGTCGCCGGCTACTTCCTGCAACGGATGAAAACCAAGTGGGGCAGTTGCAATCAGAGGGCCGGCCACATCCGTTTGAACACGGAGTTGGTGAAAAAGCCCAAAGACCTCCTTGAGTACGTTCTGGTGCACGAGATGCTGCACCTGATCGAGCCGACCCACAGCGAGCGCTTCATTGCGCTCCTTGAGCAGCATTACCCGACCTGGCGCGAAGCTCGGGCGGAGCTCAACGAGCTCCCGCTGACAGCCGAAGTGTGGCGCGAGTGACGGTCCGGGAATCATGGTCCCCCTAGCTGCAGCCAAACTGGCCAGAGGAGGCGCTGCAGGCGTCCCGTGATCCACCCCGCGAGGCAGGTGCCAGAGAAGGAAAGGCCAAGGTTTTCAGCCACGAAGTTCTCCCTTATGCACAGACTGCGGTATAAGGCCCGTTGCATGCGATCCAGAAGCATTATAAAGCCGAATACGGGAGAGCTTGCGTCTCAATGCACTCGCGTTTCCGGGGCGCAGCTCGTGCTCCCAAATACGAACAACGATCCATCCCTTTTGCCGGAGGACCGCGTTCACGACACGGTCCCTCGCCTTGTTCGCGGTGATCTTTTTTTTCCAGAAGACGGCATTGGTTTTGGGCTGGGTGCCGTGCCGCGGACACCCGTGCTAAAAGCAGCCATCCACAAATACGGCAACTTGGTGTTTTGGAAAGATGAAGTCTGGTTTGCCGTAAACAGGCCTGTGCCGCCGCCACCCTTTCAGTTTCATGTTGCGGAACACGGTAACGAGGGCTCCCTCGGTTTCCTTGTTTTCATGGGAACGGATTCGGGACATGACCTCGGACCTCTTCTCCTTTGAAAACACACCACTCATCAGCGGCTTCCGGAACAAAGACCGCCCGGTCCAGTTTGAAAAGTTCTTTGAATTGATCGGGCGCCGTTTTCCTACCCCAGCGCTGCGAGTGCGACCGCGTTGGTGAGCTTGGTGTCGAGAGAGTCCAACCGCGGCCCGAAGGTTTCCGCCACGCGCGCCACAAAACTCTCCACCGAAAGCTCCGGGTAAGGCACCAACACAGCCCGCAAACTCCCGGTTCCCCGCAGGATGCCCTGCGTTGAACACGTCACCTGCGAGCCGCCCTGCAACGAACCCCGCGCCTCCAACACGCCCGAGGATTGCACCGTGGCTTGGCCGTATCCGTTCACCGACTCCAGCCGTGCCAGCAGCCCTACCGGCACGTTCACCCGCATCAGCGCGCCTGCGGAAAGCCGCGCCTGCAGATCCAGTGTTCCGGTCGCGCTCAACGAAACCGAACGCGGAAACGCCTCCATGCGGCGGCCTGCTTGGAGGGCGGGTTTGGAGACCCGCAGCTTTGCCGTTTGCACGTCGAAGGCGGCCAGTGCTCCGGGAAGGCGCGGCAGCAGGGTGCGTGATCCGCCCGCAGCGGTCGACCAGTGCGGGTTCACAAACCGGTTGCGCCGCGCGGTACCGCCCTGGTGCACAAACTCGTACCCCGGAGCCGCGCCTCCGGTAAACCGGGCCGGACTCCCAAAAACGTACCGGTGGTTGGGATAGACAGCCATGGCGGGACTACCCCCAGACGCACTCCAGCGAACCCGCAAACGTCGAGGACGCCGCCGTGGCCGCACCGGAGCCGTACAACCACACCAGACGAGCCCCGTCCAGAATCCGGGGCAGACTCGGGATCTGGTTGAGCAGATCTTTTTCCGTCATCAATCCCGCCACACTCAGCGTGATCTGCGCAAGGGGCCGCGCTAGTACCAGTGCCGCCGTGCCTGCGCCGGAAGCGGCACTCAACGTGACGCTGGCCACGTTCTGGATGCCGGAATCCCCCGCAGCCAGAGGCAGAAACGGCCCGTAGTTGTTGGCGGCGGTCCCCGAATGCAGCAGATGCGCCGGAATGGCCGACACCGTGCCGGATACCGTCACCGGAAGGGTGCGTCCGGAGACGCCCGCCTGATTGGTGTAGGACACGCCGATGGTGTGCGCCACGGCCCCCGCAGCCACCGTCGTGGCAAGGTACAAACGCAACCCCGCTCCGTTCCCATAGCGCAGAACCGGAGTGCCGGTGAGGGGCTGGACGGAGGCCGTGTTGAGCGAAATCCCGGGCCAGTAGCCCTGCACGTCCACGAGCTGGAGTGTCCCGGGCACTCCGGTGGCGGAGGTCGTCCACGCGGCGAGGTTGAGCAGGTGCTTGAAATCGGGACTGGTGGAACCTCCGTGTGGAAGCGCAAAAGCCGATGCCTCCGTGGCGGGAGTAAAGGCA
>JBILWF010000705.1:0-4140 GCA_044370075.1 Chthoniobacteraceae bacterium
GCTGCGGATACTTTCACAGCGGAAAACGGACGGATTGAGGCGGTGTTGGCGGGGGATGGCGGATTCAGCAAACAATCCGCGGGCACGGTTGTTTTGACCGGGGGCAATTTGATGACAGGCCGCATGAGTCTGCTGGAGGGTACGCTGGTGGTGGAGGGGGCTGGTCGGTTAACGGCGGGAACCGTCCAGGTGGAGGGCGTCGCCGCGGTTTTGGACCTGGGTAATACAATCCAAAGCACGGGGGTTCTTGGTATGCGCGAAGGATGGATTCGCAACGGGACCCTGGCTGCGGACCGGTTCGTGCTGGAGGCGGGTCGGGTGGATGCGAATCTGGGCGGCAGCGGCACTCTCATCAAGCAGGGCACTGGGACGCTGACGCTCCATGCTGCGGCATCGTACGGCGGTGAGACCGTTGTCGAGGGCGGTGTGTTGATGCTGGGCACGGCTCATGCGATTGGGCTGGAGAGCACGGTGCGCGTTTCGGGTGGCACGCTGGATTTGGCGGGCATTCCGCAGACTTTTGGCCGGTTGATGCTTGAGGACGGCGGGGTTTCCGGTGGCCGCATCACGGCGGGAAGTCTGGACATGCGCGCGGGGTGGGTGAGTGCGGAGTTGGAGGGATCCTCCGCACTGATTAAGAGCGGAACCGGGTCGCTTGTGCTTTCGGCGGTGAACCCCTACACGGGTGGCACGGTGATCAACGGGGGCGAGGTCCGTCTGGTGGGCGGGGGGTCGCTGTCGGGTGGAGGGGCGTTGGAGGTCAACGCGGGGTCTCTGGTGTTGGAAGGTCCGCGGCAAAGCTTCCCCTCGGTGACGATGAGCGGCGGAACGATTGCGGGAAGCAGCGTATGGGCCGGTTCGCTCAGCATGCGGGGCGGGCGTGTGACCTCGCTTCTGTATGGAGACACCGGTTTGGATATCGCGGCGGGTACCTTCACGCTGGCGACCTCCGGCCGCAACTACTACACGGGCGGCACACGGGTGGATTCCTCTGCGACGCTGCAACTCGGGGATGAGACTGTGGTGTATGCGGGTTCGTTGACAGCCCTCATGGGTGAGGGAACGGTGCGCAACGACGGGGTGATCGCCTTCAAGTTTGGATCGGGGATGGTGTTGAACATAGCGAACACCCTCGAGGGGACGGGTGCTTTTGAATACCTGCCCGTCAACGGGGTGGTGGGCTACAAGGTGATTTTCTCGGGCACCAACCGCACCACGGGTGGCACGATGGTACGTGCGGGGGCTGAGTTGGAAGTGACCGATTTGAAGGCTTTTGGTTCGGGGTCCGCGGAGGCTGAAAGTTCGCCGGTCAGGCTGGATGGCGGCAGCTTGAAGCTTGGCGCGGCGCTCACCCTGCCTGCGGGACGCAAGCTGGAGCTGGGTGACAAGGGCGGCAGTTTGAATTTGGGAAGCACGCAGGTTGCCGTGGATTCCCTGGTGACCGGAAGCGGGTCATTGACGCTCTCCGGACAGGGCGTGCTGGTGCTGAAGAACGCGAACGACTACACGGGCGGAACCAGTGTCAAAGGCGGCACGCTGGTTCTGGGCGGTTCCGTCGCGACGGGCTCCGGCGGCTTTGCGTGGCAGGATGGAATGATCGGAACCGGTGCGCTTGCGCTGGAGCGGGGTGCGGCATTGGACGCCGTCGTTCGGAACGAGGTGGAAATTCCGGGGTCGCTTTCCGGGGGGGGCACCCTGCGGGCGCTCGGTTCGGGAACGATCAAGCTGACCGGGAGCAACGCGGACTTTGCGGGCACGGTGGAGATTCGGAACGGGTTGCTGGCCCTCGGGAACGGTGCGGATGGAAGCACGGGTGGTCTGGGGAGTGCCGCGGTGCAAAACAATGCGGCGATGCTGGTTTCCGGTTCGGGTACGTTTGGAATTGATGCGGTCATTTCGGGGACCGGGAAGCTGACCATTGGGGCGGGGGGTGCCGCGCCGGACCAGCGCCCCACGGTGGAGGTGCGGACGCAGAACACCTTTACCGGGGATACGCGTGTGGAGGGCGGCACGCTGCGGTTGGCCCCGGGTGCGAAGATATCCTCGGAGAAAATCGCGATCGACTCCGAGGGAAGTGTGGTTCGGTTGGGAGCCGGGGCGCAGCTGACCTCTGCGGAGATCAGCCTGCAGTCTGGAGGCGAGTTTGCGGTGGAGGCCGGGACGGCCTTCACCCTTGCCGCCGGACAGCTCATCAAGGGCAGCGGCGGGCGGTTGAGCGGGAACATCATCGCAGGGCCCGGTTCGGTGCTCGCGCCCGGCAACTCTCCGGGAACTCTCTTTGTTGGATCGGCTGCCAATGTGGGGACGCTGCACAT
This sequence comes from Chthoniobacteraceae bacterium, assembly GCA_044370075.1. Taxonomy (GTDB): domain Bacteria; phylum Verrucomicrobiota; class Verrucomicrobiia; order Chthoniobacterales; family Chthoniobacteraceae; genus Chth-196. Next base: position 2,316 of record JBILWF010000705.1, read on the forward strand.
GCAGGGTTATTACGTGTCGGAATTCCGGCAGAGCGACGATCGCAGCGATGTGATCCGGGTGTACGACAATGGAAGCCGGGTGACGCTGGGCGGAACGATGGTAGTGACGGCGCTCTCGCGCGTTGTGCGTTCGGGCAGCTACGTGGTGGTGGATGGATCAGCCGGTGCGATAGCGGGTGCCTTCCAAGGCAAGGTGTCTGACTTCTTCAGCAACTGGGCTGCGAATGCGGAGGATGCGCGTGTCCGGCAGGTTGCCGGCCGGGGCGGGGACACGGCGGTATTGCGCACGAGTTTGGTGTTGAAAAAGGTGTCTCCGGTGTCGGGTGGTTCGATGGTACTCGGCGCTCCTCCGGCCACCGGCGAGCCCGAGCAGCTGCTTGTGCAGGTGACCCGCAAGTCGTATGCGGACTCCGAGTTTGCGCTCGGAATCAATGCGGGCGCGTTTGGCCGCTACATGGACCGCATGGTAGAGGAGCCCGGGAGTCTGTTGCCGCTGGTTGTGAACCTGGACGCGGCCGATGCTCCGACGCTGCGCGCGATGCTGCAAACCGGGAATTTGGGCGCGTACGCCGATTTGATGGCTGTGAGCCGCCGCCGGATGCTGGACATCTCGCTTGGGCTGGGCTCGCGTTTGGATCTGCTCGGGCTGGCCGGCGCGCGCAACGGGGGCGTGGATATCAACCCGGGATCGGGTGAGGAAGGATGGAGCCTGTGGACGAGCACGGTGGTGTCGCTGTTGAGCCGGAGTGCGCAGGAGGGCGGATTTGGCGGGCTCAGCGCGAACGGGCAGACTTCCATGATGGGTGTGGAAAGGCCTCTCGGGCTCATGCGGTTGGGCTTTGCCGCCGCCACCGGAAACACGTCCTCGCAGCACGGGAGTCCGGCGACGTCGGTCTCGGGTGATCACTTCCATCTGGGCGCCTACCTGAGCGTGCCGGTTGCACCGTTCTTCGCAGACATTGCCGTGATGCTGGGACGTTCCGAGAACGACAGTACGCGCTCCATTCAAGTTCCCACTTTTGGGACGCAGGCACGCGGGCGTTTCCGCACCGATGAGTTCCTGCTGCGTCTGGGCGGAGGCTTCCAGATCATGCCCGCCCAGAGCATGTGGGAAATCACGCCAACCGAACACCTGCTTTATGTGGGAGCGCTCCAGAGCGGCTTTGGCGAAAGCAGTGGCGGGCTCATGGGTGCGCGTCTGCGCCGGGCCAAGAATGTGGGCGCGTTGAATGAACTGGGGCTCACCGTGGGCCGGCGTTGGACAATCCACGGGGTAGGCATTGCCGTGCGTCTGCAGGGCAAATGGCTGCATGACTTTGACGGGGGTGGAAACCTCCAGGCTTCGCTGCTGGCGGCTCCGACTGATCGCGGGGAGTTTCTCGTGCGCAGCATGGCACCCGAGCGGAACGCCTTCCGCTTTAACGGTTCGCTCGAGTTCGCGTTTACCCGCCGGATTTCGCTGCGCCTGACCGCCGATCGCGAGGTTCGCAAGGGGAGCACGCGCAACTACTTTAACGTGACCCTGGGCATCGAGTTCTAACGCGGCTCCCCCCCCCTTGGTATGCGGGAAACGTTCCGGGTTGGACCGGCTCGGAACGTTTGTTTTTGACGGCCCCCGGCCTTTTCGTTTCCACGGAAATCTCCCGGGGGCTATTTTCCATTTTAAGTTTCTCCCGAAATGGGGATTATCGAAACAGGCGCCCTTTTCCTGCCACCCCCCGATGGAAAATCCCTCAATAGTCGTTCGTCTGCTGCTCGGCGCTTTGGTGCTGGCGGGCTCGTCGTTTTCGTGTCTCGCTGCGGACTCCGGCCGGGAACCCGATTT
>JBILWF010000348.1:0-4134 GCA_044370075.1 Chthoniobacteraceae bacterium
AGGCGGTTGGAGCAACGAACTCAAACCCGAGGATTGCGTACATACCCTGGTCGCCGTCCACACCGACACCGGAGACATCGGGCTCGGTTCGGTGTTCACCAACGATGCCCTCGTGCGTGCGTCCCTCGCCGTGCTCGAACCGCTCTACCGCGGCGAATGCGCGCTCGAACCGGAACGGGTGAGCGAGAAGCTGCACCAAAATATGTTCTGGCTCGGACGCGGCGGCTCCATCACCCACGCCATCAGCGGCATCGACATCGCCCTGTGGGATCTCCTGGGCAAGGCAACCGGTCAGCCCGTGGGACGCCTCCTCGGCGGTCGCCACCGCGAACGAGTCCAACCCTACGCCTCCCTGCTCATGGACGAACCGGCCAAACTGCGAGAGCATCTCCTGGCCGTCAAAGCCCAGGGTTTCCGCGCCTTTAAAATCGGCTGGGGCCCCTTCGGAAGACACAGCGCGGCAACCGACGAGGCCATCGTGAAGGCAGCGCGTGAGGCCGTCGGCGCGGACTCCAAGCTCATGGTCGACGCGGGCGGCAGCGACGCGTTCTGGGCCAACGGCTACAAATGGGCTATTCGCACCGCGCACATGCTGGCGAACTACGATGTGCACTGGTTCGAGGAAGCGCTGAATCCGGACGCGCTCGAGGATTACGCCAAGCTGCGCGAACATTCCCCCGTCCCCATCTCCGGCGGCGAAGTGCTCACCCGGCGGCAGGCGTTCCAACCCTTCCTCGAAGCGCACGCCTTCGACATCATTCAACCCGACGTAACCAAAGTGGGCGGAATCAGCGAGGAACGCCGCATCGCATGGATGGCTCAGGAGCATGGCGTGCAGTTCATCCCCCACGGCTGGAATACGGCGGTGGGCCTCGCCGCCGATCTCCACCTGGCCTCTGCCTTCCCGGGCACCGACCTCGTCGAGTATCTCACAGGCTCCCCTTTCATCGACGAAATCACACTCGGTGGATGGACCATCGACGCAGACGGCATGCTCGCCATTCCCACAAAACCCGGTCTCGGCCTCGAACTGGACCCCGACGCTGTTCACAAGTACACCGGAGATGCCGGATTCCTAAAGCCGCGCCGCTGATTCATCACCACGCGTTGCACCGACGTCCACCCCCATGAAACCGCTCCCCTCCCTGCTGCTTTCCAGCCTGTTCGGCCTTCTTACACTCGCGGGTTTCGCCGTGGAAACCCCAACACCCGAATCGCTTCCCCTCGTCGATCTTTCCGGGGATACCGCCAGGCAGGTCGTCATCGCGCAGGGAACAGAGAGTATCTATCAAGGGCACCCCACCACCGTGCTTATGCCCGATGGAAAGACGCTCTTTGCGGTGTGGAGCATCAACCACGGGGGACCGGCCGGTCCCATGGCACGCAGTGAGGATGGGGGAAAAACATGGACCCGAATCGACGATCAACTGCCCCCGGGCTACGCCAAACATCGCAACTGCCCGAGCATCTACCGCATGGTAGACAAGGCCGGCAAGGAGCGGTTGTGGGTGTTCTCCGCACACCCGCTCATGCCGCGCATTGTCAGCGAGGATGGAGGCAAGACGTGGGCTGAAATGCCGGCGCTGGGTTTTCCGTGCGTGATGACTTTCAGTAGCGTCGTGCGCCTCCACGACGGCCGCTACCTCGGACTCTACCACCGGGGCCCCGACGGAAAGGACAAACCGCCGTTGGAAGTCCTCCAAACCACCACCGCCGACGGCGGTGTCACGTGGTCCGAACCGCAGATTGTGGCCAAGGTCGAGGGCAAGAATCCCTGCGAGCCGTTTGTTTTCCGTTCACCGGACGGAAAGGAGCTCTGCTGCCTGATGCGGGAGAACACCCACAAGGGACGCAGCCTGATGATGTTCAGCACCGACGAGGGCCGCACATGGAGCGAGCCCACCGACACGCCCTGGGGGCTCACCGGAGACCGCCACGCCGGGGTGCAAACCCCCGACGGCCGCATCGTGATCGCCTTCCGGGATCAGGCCCTAGGCAGTCCCACCCGGGGACACTTCGTGGCTTGGGTGGGCAAATACGAAGACATCCGCAAGGCGCAACCGGGCCAGTACCGCATCAAGCTTCTGCACAGCAATGCGAAGCGCGTGGGCGATTGCGGTTATGCGGGTGTGGAGTTGCTGCAGGATGGCACGATTGTTGCCACCACCTACGTGCAGTACCGCCCCGGGGCGGAAAAGAACTCGGTGGTCAGCACCCGGTTCAAGCTGTCCGAGTCCGATGTTCTTTTATCCCGCTGATTTTCAATTTGAAGCAGCTTTTGATTCCGCGCCTCCGCGCGGCGGCCAGCGAGGCGGGGTGAGACTTCAGGGCGAGTGAAGGCGCCCACCGCGCGCTTTCCCGCGCAATCCGGGTTCAATTTTGTCCGGAGACACGTGTCCGCACCCTCCCGCAGGAATGCAAAGCGGGCACGCTGAAACCTGACTGAAACGTGCGGAGGCGAAAAAACCGTCGCTCCCCTCATTCCGGAGGGAAAAAGCGCTTGCTAGCCCGTGCGGAAGCACCTGCTCCTTAAATCTCATAAATATCTCACCTTCAATTTATTATGCAATTATTTATCCGCCTTTTTCGAGAAACATCCTCGCCCTGATGCGTCTGGTGGGAGGTTTGTGTGCACCGTCTGAATTTGTCCCGAAATTGTCACTCAGGGGCCGTTTTCCCGTCACGCGCGCCACCGAGAACACTCTCGTCGCGAATTAGAGCCTGTTCGGGGCGGTTCCGACAAAACTCACACCCAAATCCATGAAACACCTCCGAATTCTGAAGAAGACGGCGACTGCTCTCCGGGGAGTCGCACTTCTCTCGTTTTTAACCGGCAGTCTCGCCGCGCCCGCTTTTGCCGCGGATGAGGCCATGAGCGATCTCCTCAAAACACTCAAGCAGCGGGGTTCGCTCTCGGAGGCAGAGTACGAGCGCATTTCGGGCACCGCAGCCAAGGCCGCTCCGGTGACTGCAGCCTCGCTGAAGGACAAATGGTACGAGAGAATGGCCATCCGTGGATATGTCCAGACGCGCTACACGCACGTGCTGGGAGCCGACCCAGATGCGGGGTCGAACTTGCAATTGCACTCTCCCACGGAACCGAACATCTCGCAACGCGACTCCCTGCTCATGCGCCGGGGCCGGATGATCTTCAGCGGAGACGTGCATCCACACTTGTGGCTATACGCCCAGATTGACTACCAGGCGGGCTCCGGTCAGAGCATCTCCACCACCAACCAGTCCGGACTGCAAACGCGAGATTTGTACGGAGATGTCAGCTTCGACCACGACAAGGAACACCGTCTGCGTATTGGGGTGAGCAAAGTCCCGTACGGCTGGGTAAACATGCAATCGAGCCAAAATCGGCTCTCCATTGAGCGTCCGGAAGCCCTCAACAGTGCTGTGGAAGGCGAGCGTGACCTGGGTGTGTACTACATCTGGGCCAACAAAGAAGCACGGCAGCGCTTCCGCGATCTGGTTAAACTCGGACTAAAGGGCTCCGGGGACTACGGCGTGTTCTCTGCGGGGGTTTACAATGGACAGGGGCTCAACCGTCTCGACGGAAACAGAAACCTGCACACGGTCGTCCACGCAGCTTATCCCTTCCAGTTGGACAGTGGACAATATTTCGAGATCGGAGCGAGTGCCTACACCGGACAATTCGTAGTTGGTTCCTCCACATCGATGGCTTGGCAGAATCCAACTACGGGGGCGATTAGCACGGGTTCGGTGGCGACTGGTGCCGGAACAGCAATCACCGGTAATACCGGCGCGAAAAACGCCACTCAGTTCACGGACAGGCGAGTTGCCGCAAATTTCATCTGGTACCCGCAGCCGTTCGGAATCGAAGCAGAATGGACGTACGGTCAGGGCCCGGAGACCGTACTTGATTACGCGGCAAACGGTCGGGGAATCGCCAGGAACATAGCTAGGTTTGGAACCTCGTTTAGGCCTCAGATTACGACCGAAACGCTCCACGGAGGCTACGTGCTCGCCAATTACAAGATCGATCACGACGGGGCGACCTATATTCCCTTCTTTCGTTGGAGCTACTTTGATGGGGCCCGGAAGTTTGCAAACGGCTCACCGACGCAGAAAGTGAACGAGGTAGACTTCGGAATTGAGTACCAACCG
>JBILWF010000349.1:0-4133 GCA_044370075.1 Chthoniobacteraceae bacterium
AAAACTGCGCCGCTCACGAAAGGCTTTCCAATGAGTCTTCCGTGAATGCCGGGTTTGAGGCGGAACTGGAGATAACTGCCGATTTGAGACAGTGCCTCCCATACGTGGACCGTGTTCTCGAACAGCATTCGGTGTTCCGAATGTTGGAGGTCCAAAAAGGTGTCTGCAGAAAAAGGGGATGACATGATGGAGGAGAGGCGGAACGGCGGGGGGCGTCACCTAAAGACAGCCGCCCTGCGGATTCAAGGTATCCGTGTGAGTTGCTGTCCGGTTTTCGTGTCTTTGACGCTCCATCCTTTGGAGGCAATGGCATCGCGGAGTTCGTCCGAGCGTTTCCAATCGCGGTTTGCCCGGGCTGTTTGGCGTTCGAGCAACCATGCCGTCACCTCGGGAGGCACCGAAGCTTGTTCCTTCTCCACATGCAGAATGTGGTTGAGGGCGCGGAAATCCTCCAGAATTCGTGCGGCCTGCGCGGGAGCAATCCCGTTGGCGTCCATCAAGCGGTTGGTGTCCCGGATCCAATCGAACAAGACGGCCAGAGATTCCGAGATGTTGAGATCTTCATCCAGCGCCTCCAGGAAGCGTTCTTTTTCGGGGCAAGCATCCATGCCTTCCGCGGTGGAGCCTTCAGCCACAGATTCGAGCCGCTGCACCCACGCATCAATGCGCTCAAGCGCCGCGCGCGCGCTGTCGAGACCCGCAAGGGTGAAATTCAGGGGCAGGCGGTAATGCACGCCCAAAAGGGCGTATCGGATTTCGCGTCCGGAGTAGCCCCGCTCCAAGAGATCCCGGAGAGTGTAGAAGTTGCCCGCGGATTTGCTCATTTTTTGGGCATCGACGAGCAGATGGGCGCAGTGCAGCCAGTATTTTACAAATGTTTTTCCCGTACAGCATTCCGACTGTGCAATCTCGGCTTCGTGGTGCGGAAATATGTTGTCCACGCCCCCGCAATGGATATCGAGCTGGGGCCCCAGAAGAGTAGTCGCCATCGCACTGCATTCAATGTGCCATCCCGGGCGTCCCTGCCCCCATGGGCTTTCCCAGAAAACATCGCCGTCCGCCTCCGACCATGCCTTCCAAAGTGCAAAATCACCGATGGACTCTTTCTCATACTCGTCCGCATTGACGCGTCCGGAGGGCTGCAGTTCATCGAGGTTGAGGTGGGCGAGTCTCCCGTATTCCGGAAAACGCGCGATGCGGAAATACACCGAGCCGTCCTCCGCTTTGTATGCGAAACCACGGGACTCGAGATGTTGAATCATTTCAATCATCCGATCGATGAAACGCGCTTCGGTGGCCTCCGGAAAATGATGGGCCCGTTTGATACGGAGTGTATTGAGGTCTTCGAAAAAAGCCTCCTTGTAGCGTTGGGTGAAAGCGCCAAGACGAAGGCCCATGGTGCGGCAGCCCCGGATGGTTTTGTCATCCACATCGGTCAGATTCATGACGCGTTCGACGTCAAAACTGCGCGCTTCGAGGTGGCGTTGCAGCAGGTCCTCGAAAAGGTAGGCCCGGAAATTTCCGATATGGGCGAAGTTATAAACCGTTGGGCCGCAGGTGTACATCTTGACCCGACGCCCCGCGGGGTCCAGCGGCGCGAAAGCTTCGAGCGAGCGGGTGAGCGTGTTAAAAAAACGGACGGCCATTTGAAGAAATTGAGGGTAAAATCAAAAGATGGGGCGCAGCCCGCGGGGGAATCAGGAGGAGGTATCCGTTGCGCCTTCCCCCTCGTCTGGAATTAACACGCAGGCCGTAGCCAGGGCCGCAATGCCCTCCTGCCGGCCGACAAAGCCCATTTTCTCATTCGTGGTGGCCTTGATGCCAATGCGGTTTGGCGGGATTCCCAAAACGCCGCTCAGAGCAGCCCGCATCGACGCGAGGTGAGGACCGATTTTGGGAACCTCCGCAATGACGGAGGAGTCGATGTTGACCAACCGCCCGCCACGGCGGCGCACCAAATGCATGACACGCCGCAGAAGTTCGAGGGAACTGATGCCCCGCAGGGAGGGATCTGTGTTCGGAAAATGCTGGCCTATGTCGCTTTCGCCGACGGCACCGAGCAGCGCGTCGGCAATCGCGTGACACAGCACATCCGCATCGGAATGGCCGTCCAGCCCCCGGGGCGAGGGGATCAAGATGCCGCCGAGATAAAGCGGGCGCCCGGCGGCGAAAGCGTGCACGTCATAGCCCAAGCCGCAGGCCGGGATCATGGTCTGGGGGGAATTCATCAGACGGTTAAATCCACAATGCCGTTCCAAGCCCGCACACTAATTTTATCGGGGTTGTTCGCGGCGGGTACACATTCAAAACGGCCTCCGGCAGCCTCGACGAGCAGTTGCCCGGCGGCAACATCCCAGAGGCTCACGGACTGTTCAATGTAGGCATCGAGCCTTCCGCAGGAAACGTAGGCCAAGTCCAAGGCGGCGCTGCCCATCAGGCGGCATTTACGGGCCTTTTTTGCGTACTTTTCGAGGATCTCCGTGGCCTGTGCCACGCTGGAGGGGGACTTGGTCATGCCGACGGAAACAATGCAGTCGCCGAGCTGGTTGCGCTCGCTCACGCGGATCGGCCTCCCGTTCAGCAGGGGAACGCTACCCTCCTCCACCGACCAGAGTTCATCGCGCATCGGATCGTAAATGACTCCGAGCCGGATGCGCCCTGCGCTGCGCAAGGCTATCGAGATGCAAAAGTGGGGAATGGAGTAAAAAAAGTTCACCGTTCCGTCGATGGGATCCACGATCCACTGATGGTCACTGGCGGAATTTCCCGCGATGCCTTCCTCCCCGTACAGAGCGTGCTCCGGAAAGTTTATCAGAAGATGGGAAGTGATGAGCTCCTGGGAGCGGACATCCAAATCCAGTTTGATGTCATGGGCATACATTCCCGCCACGTCCAGAGGTTTACCAAAATGGCTGCGGAGCAGTTCGCCGGCTGTGCGCGCAGCATCGATCGCAGTGGAGAGGGGTGAGGACATGCTTGGGTGGTTTGGAATGACAAAGCCGGCGGGTGATAAAGCCGGGTGATCCCCATGGGGAGATCCGCCGCGCGCCGGTCCGTCAGTATATCGTTCCAAGTTGGGGCAGCTTCAAGTGTGCAATCGCCGCGGGCATGGGGGATTTGCGGTGGTGCTTGTTGCAGCGGCTTTTTCATGCGGATGGCTGCCGGTTTGAAACCTCCTGTTGATGGACGGTGCCCGCGGCCCGCTCGCCGTGGGGAGGTTCCTCGGAAGCGTACACGAACCTGCACCGCACCCGGGGGCGAAACAACCTGCGGAGAACCCCGGTAAAAGCTCTGTGGATGGGGTCACTCCCCAACCACGGAGCACCTTTTCAAGGTGGCGGCAGGCCGAGCACTTCGCGCACTTCCGATACGATGTGTGCGACCTCGGCCAGCCGCCCAATACCCTCGTACCCGCAGGCCAGCATGCCTTCCGCGGGCCCGATGAAGCTGCAGCCGCGTTGTTTGAGGGTGCCTACGTTTTGCCGCGTTGCCGGGTGATCCCACATGTGGCCGTTCATGGCTGGAGCAATCAGCACAGGTGCACGTACGGCGAGCGCAACCTCCGTGAGGGGGCGGTTGGCCATGCCATGCGCCAGTTCGGCAAGAATGTTGGCGGAAGCGGGCGCGATGAGCAGTAGTGATGCGGCATCTGCGAGTGCAATGTGAACCGGCTTCCAACTGCTTTTAAGTTGTTGCTGGTCAGTGACCACCTCGTTTCGTGAGAGGGTCTGCAGGGTCAGCGGGGTGATAAACCGTTCGGCACCTTCGGTCATTAAGACGTGCACATCGCAACCGAGCTTTACAAGTTGGCTGGCAATGTCCGCCGCCTTGTAAGCGGCAATCGATCCGGTGACACCGAGCAAAACAATCGGGGCATTCATACGGCGGGTGCCGGGGTTGCGCGGGTGCGGCAGGAACGAATTCGCAGGCGTTCGGCTTCCATAATCGAGCGAAACCGGGCCTGATCCGCGGCGGGGCTGCCGCTTACGATGAGGTACTGGTATTCGTGCCAGCAACTTATTTCACGGGAGGCATTTGAAAGGCGCGTTTGGAGCTGCTGCGTGGTCTCCGTGCCCCGATTTCGCAGGCGGCGTTCGAGTTCCTCCATGCTGGAAGGGGCGAGAAAAATGTCG
>JBILWF010000350.1:0-4131 GCA_044370075.1 Chthoniobacteraceae bacterium
GATGGATGTTCCGGTCGAAATCAACAAACGCGTTTTCGAGTACGACCATCTCGTGATCTGCGGACCGGTTTTCCCCCACGAAGTGGTGGGTTTTTCCGGTGGTAACAAATACCTCTTCCCTGGCGTCAGCGGCCCCGAGATTCTCAACTTCTTTCACTGGCTGGGTGCAGTGGTGACCAACCCGATGATCATCGGCAACAAGTGGACCCCGGTTCGCAAGGTGGTGGATCGCGCAGCCGCTCTGGTGCCCGTGCGCAAGTCCTGCATGGCCATGGTGGTGGACCACGGGCATCTCGCAGGGCTTTTCTGTGGAACGCCCGAGGGCGCATGGGATGCCGCAAGCGATCTTTCGCGGCGGCTCCACGTGGAGTATAAGGACGCGCCCTTCCACACCGTGCTTTCCTGCGCGCCGCCCATGTACGACGAACTCTGGGTCGGCGGCAAATGCATGTACAAACTCGAACCGGTTGTGGCCGACGGCGGCGAACTCATCATTTACGCGCCGCACATCCGCGAAATTTCCCTCACGCACGGGAAAACCATCCGCGCCCTCGGGTACCACTGCCGCGACTACTTCCTCAAACAGTGGGACCGCTTCAGCCATTATTCGTGGGGTGTCATTGCCCATTGCAGCCATGTGCGGGGGATCGGCACTTTTGAAAACGGCGTGGAGAACTGCAGGGTGCAGGTGACTCTGGCCACCGGCATTCCGGAGGAGGAGTGCAGGGCTATAAACCTCGGCTACCGGGACCCTGCCAGCATCCGTCCGGAGGAATTTGCCAACCGGGAGAAGGAGGGGGTGCTTTGGGTGCCGAAGGCGGGGGAGATGCTCTATCACCTCCGGCAGCGGCCGGACTGGGCGCGCGAGACCTAGGCCGCCGCCCCTGCCGCCGCGCAGGGAATTTTCCGGTGCCCCGGCTCGGGCCAAATCCGGATTCCGCGCCCGGAGCCCCTCCCCCGCTTCTGGAACCGGGGCGCGCACTCCCTCCCGCACGGGGCCTCCCCCTTGCAGGAGGCTCCTTTGCGCGTACCGGTGTGGTATGAACATGCACCGACCCGTTTCCGCAAAAATCTCGCTTGGCGACCGCGGCCTTGGCCTTCCCGACGGCGAACTGCTCCAGCGCCGGGCCTTTGAAATTGCGCGCATTCAGGAGCGCGATATCCCCAACTTCGAGGACTGGGAAGAGGCTCGCCGCGAGGTGCACGGCCGGCGTCTGGACGCCAATCTCAGCGACTCGGAGGGACTTCCCGCGGAGCTGGCCCCAGAGCCCGTGGAGCGCGTTTCCGGAACGCTGGAAGCGGAGGACGCCCTTAACGTGGTGGAGGAACTCATCCGGGAGGGGATGGAAGAGGCCGAGCACGAGCGGATGCTCCTGGGCCACACTCCCGAACCGGACGGGGAGGAGGTGTTTGAGGAGTAAGGCCCCCCTCCCGACTTCCCGCGACTTCCCGCGACTTCCCGACGTTCGCGGCGCCGCGCCCGGGAAGGGACGTTACTCCACCCGGTAGAGGGCGGATTTGGTGCGCAGCACCAAGGTGTTGCCGACGACGGCGGGTGAGGCCATAAAGCCTTCCGGGAGGGTGTTTTTTGCGACGACCTGAAAGGTTGGTTCGGCTTTGACCACGGTGGTGTTTCCCTGACAGTCGGAAAAGTACACCAGTCCGTTGGCCACCAAGGGGGTGGCGGCAAAATCACTCCCGATCCGCTCCCGCCAGAGAACCTCGCCGGTTTGCAGGTCGAGGCAGGAGGCGATTCCGCCGGAGGAAACCGTAAAGACCCTGCCCTGGAAAAGCACCGGCGTGACTTGATCGGGTGCGGCGCTTTTCTGCTTCCAGAGCACATGGGTTTCGGACACGTCCCCCGAGGCGCCCTCGAGTTTGATGCCCCACACTTCCGGTTTCATGAACCCGGTGCAGATGACCAGCGTTTTACCGTCGGTAGCTGGAATCGGGACGTTGGAGAATCCGCGGCCGTAGTTTACGTGCCAGCGCTCCTGGCCCGTGGAAGGGTCCAGAGCGTACAGACGGGTGGCCGCGGTGGTGATGCTGGTTGCCTGAGCCCCGTTTTTGAGGACAAAGGGAGTGCCGTACGCCTTGCGTGTGTCCGCGGGAATGGTTGATAGAAAAGGCTTTGCGGAACGTTCCGTTTTCCAGACTATATCTCCGTTTTCCTTGTTCAGGGCGACCTCGTACTGCACGTCGGACCCATCGCAGGCCACCAGAAGCAGGTTGCCGTGATCGGAGAGCGAACCGCCCGGGCCGTTCATGTGATCGAGTTTCAAGCTCTGCTGCCTCCAAACGACCTCGGCCGTTCTGGTGTCCAAAGCCGCGGTGCCGTTGGTCCCAAAGTGCACGAACAAACGGTTTCCCTCCAAAATGCCCGTGGGCGAGGCGTGGGAGTTGCGCCGGTGAATGGGAAAAACCCTCTCCAAATGAAAAACCTCCACGTTGTGAAGAATTTGCCCGCTTTGATAATCCACCGCAATGACGCGCAGGGACTGCCCCTCCTCCGTCGCCGTGGTTATCCAAATTTTCCCATCCGCCACCAGCGGAGACGACCAGCCTTGGCCGGGAATTTCCGAGCGCCAGCTTACGCTTTTCTCCTCCCCCCACTCCACAGGCAGTTTCGGAGCATCGGAGACAATGTTGTTCTGCCCTGCTCCCAAAAAGCGCGTCCACGCGTTGGTCGCCTGCGCGGCAGGCGTGTGAAAGACGGAGCTTAAAAGCAGAGCGGGCAGCGCGAAAAAAAGGGGGGATTTCTTCATCGGACTTGCGGGTATTCTTCCCTCAAGGAAGGCGGGAATGCGCCCTGAAGGCAATCCTGCGCTCGGCCAAATTCAGGCCCGGGCTGCCCGCGGAGCCCGTCTTCTGCGCACCGGGGGCCGCCTCCTCGCCGCACAACGGTTCGCATCGGAGAGGGCGCATGCTCAGGCGCACACGATTTCGGTGCCAATTCCCGCGTCCGTAAAAACCTCGCGCAAAATGGCATGCCGGACGCGGCCGTCAATGAAGTGAACCTTCCTCACCCCGCACTCCAGCGCGTTGAGTGCCGAGCGCACCTTGGGCAACATTCCCCCGGAAATGATTCCCGTGGCCACCAACCTTTCGATTTCCGCCTGATTGACGGAAGACAGAAGGCTGGCGGGATCCCGGGGATCCCGCATGAGTCCGGGTACATCGGAGAGATAAATCATTTTGGCGGCCCCCAGTCCTCCTGCGATCGTGCCGGCGGCAATGTCGGCGTTGATGTTCAGGAATTCGCCCTCGGGCCCCCGGGCCAGCGGGGAAATCACGGGAATGCATTCCTGCGAGAGCACGCGCTCGACCTCGCTCAAGTCGACATCCACCACCTCCCCTACGAAACCGAGGTCCACCCACTCGCCCTGAGTGTCCTGCTGGGGCGCGATCTTTTTTCCACGCAACACTTTGTTTCCCGCGACTCCCTCCGCGCGGCCGCCTCCGGCACGAAGCTGGCTGACGATGGCAGGGTTGATTTGTTCATCCAGAACCTGCTGCACGATCCGAATGGACACCGCGTCGGTGAGGCGCAACCCATTTACAAAGCGGGCGCTCACCCCCGCCTCGGCCATCCGCTGGGTGATGGCCTTTCCCCCTCCGTGAATGAGTACCGGGTTGATTCCCACCGCCTCCAAGAAAACAATGTCCCGAAGCATGCCGGCAACCACGGCCTCGTCTTCCAAGGCGCTTCCGCCGTATTTAATTACGAAAGTCTGGCCGCGGTATTTCTGAATGTAAGGCAGGGCCTCCATGAGGATTTCCATGCGTCCGGAGCTGAGGTCGTAGGAGGAGGCGGTCATGGTTGGAAGTTTCTGGAAAGGGGAGATGCCTAATATTCCAAACTGGGGTGACGGTTTGTCGAAAGAACAATTCGCGGGAAAACATACGGGCAAAACATCGTGGGGCTGGTAAGAGTTGTCACGGGGTGTTCACCAACTCATAATTCCTCCGTGACAGTGTCGAGGCACTGTCTGCCCGATACATGTGCCCCTATTCCGACACCCCTGAAAGTCTCCCGGTCCCCCCGCCGTCTCCGAATGTCTCCATGGGGCGCCGCATTCTGGCGCGCGGCTCCGCGACGCGGCGCTACACCCTGCGGTTTGCCTCGTCAGT
>JBILWF010000591.1:0-2823 GCA_044370075.1 Chthoniobacteraceae bacterium
GCAGCACGCCGCCTCGAAACACTTCCTGCCCCTCGAACAAACTAAAGGCCGGATGGGTCATTTTTTGATCCGCAACCGCCATGGAGTTCCCGGTTCCCACTGCTCCTCCGCGCAGTTCCCCGAAGGGCAAGGGAAGCCAGCCCTTGCCGCGCCGGTGCGCGTGTTCGCGGTACCAGGGAAGATTCAATTTGTCTCCGGGAAATACGAGAAGTCCGCATCCGGACAGGACTCGTTCCTCGAGATCGCGGTGGAAACTTTCAGCGCCCCGAACATTCGCGAGCACGACCACGTGGGAATCTGCAAGATGTTTTGGGGTAACCAATTCAGGTCTCAAAACTTTGACATCGAACAGCCGGGGGCCCTTCGCCGCGGACGCCTCGCTGGAGAGGGCAATCTCCAGAAAATCCGTTTCACCTTGAAGCGGCTCGCTGGAGCTTTCCCCGTTTACAAGCAGAACGGGAATAGGGTCCACCACGCGGACGACGGCGTAGCGCTGGTTGTCGCCAAGCAACGTGTCGCTGTCCGTGCTCGCCTCAATGCGGTGGGATCCGGTGCGATCAAAGGAAACCTCCAGCAAGGACTGGGAGCGTTGCCCGGGCTCGACACGCACCGAGTCGGTGAAGCGTTCCACCCCATCGATCTTCCACACGACTTTCGCGGCGGGAAAACCCCGCTTTCCAAAGGCTCTGAGCCCTGCCTTGAACTTGATCTTTCGCCCCTCCGGAACCGGGAGCGTCGTGAAATCGAGCGTCTCAACTGCGAGGTTTTCCGGTTCGCCCCTCCCGACGGGCATCGAAACAAGGGTGGGTGCGCCCTGCAGACCGTGTGCGCGGTCGGCGATGCGGCTGCGCTCCGCGCCGTCGGTCTGGTTCCAACTGGCCGTTTGGAAGTCGGAAATCGTCGCGACAAACCGCGCCGGGTGCAGCATTTTCATGCTGAGGGTGACCCCTTCCTGGACCGCCACTGCAAGTGGTGCATCCGATGCGGAAAATGTCAGCGCTTCGAGCCGCTGCAAAGCCGCCTGCAAATCCAGCGTGGGCGCCACCAGCGGATGTTCGGGATCACTGGGTAACACCACGGCCACGTCCGAGCCGCGCGGGAGGCTGCGCACGATATGAATGGCTTCGGCGCGGGCTGATTCGATGTGCCGCCGTCCCTCGGCTGCCATCGCCATAGACGCCGTATCATCGACCACCAACACCACGGAAATCTGTGCGGACCCCGTCCCAGCATGCCGTGCGGAGAACCCTTCGATGACAGGCCTCGCCATGCACAGCGCTAGAATCACGGGTACCAGAATCCGTAGAATCAACAAAAGCCGCTCTTCGAGGCGTGGACGCCGCTGGTTTTGTTTGTTGGATGTCCGCAAAAACTGCATCGCGCCCCACGGCACGGGACGGGCCCGACTGCGGTGCATCAAGTGAATGATCAGCGGCAGTGCCCCCGCAGCTGCGCCCCCGAGAAGCATGACGTTGAGAAAGGTCATGGCAGGCTACGTTGAGCGCATCCTCCGGGTGAGAAACCCGCCGAGCACCGAACCGGGGGGGGCATCGGTTCGCACGGACACAAGTTCCACGCGGTTGCGGCTGAGGCCCGCTTGAAGCTCTTCCTGAAAGCGGCGCAGGTTTTCGAGGTAGGCACTGCGCACGGCCGCTGGCTCGGCGTGCATGAACTCGGAGGAGTTTTCGAGAGATTCAAACCGGCTCCAGGCCGTGAAGGGAAAATCGAGTTCGTCGGGATCCACAATGTGAAAGACGACTACTTCGTGGTGGCCGTGCCGCATCGCACCCAGAACCCGAACCAAATCGGCTGGTTCGCCCAGACAATCCGAAAACAACAGGACCAGTCCCCGCGGGGCGATTCGACGGGCGAGCCCTTCAATGACAGCGCCCAAATCGGTTTCGCCCTGCGTCTGTGCGCGCGCCAGCGCCTCGGTAATAACGTTGATGTGGCCCGGGCGCGATCGTACGGGAATGAATTCGCGCACCTGGGTATCAAAGGTCACAAGGCCTACGCCGTCCTGTTGCTGGATGAAGAGTTGGGTGAAAATTGCGGCGAGGACCCGGGCGTAATCCCCCTTGCCCATCAGCGCTCGCTGCCCGCGGTAGCGCATGGAACCGCTGGCGTCGACCAGCAGGGTTGCACGCAGGTTGGTCTCTTCCTCGTACTCGCGGATGTAAAACCGGTCGCTGCGGGCAAACACCTTCCAGTCCAACCGCCGGATTTCGTCCCCAACCACGTAAGGGCGGTGCTGCTTAAACGCCGCACTGTTTCCTTTGTGGGGGGAGCGGTGCAGTCCGCTACAAAACCCCTCCAGCACCTGCCTCGCCATGAATTGAAGCCACGCAGACGTGACCGTAAATCCGGCCAACTCCGCCTTCAATCGGACATCAAGCGCCTCGTCCATAATCGGATCGAATAGGCGCTCTAGAGCAGGGACTCGCCCCCGGGCCGCGGCACCTCCTTCAGAACCCGCGTGATAATCGCATCCGCACCAATTCCCTGCGACTCGGCGTGAAATGTGGGTGCCAGGCGATGCTGCAGCACGGGGATCGCAAGCGCCTCGATATCCTCGATCCGCACATGTGTGCGTCCGCGCAGCAGCGCGCGCACCTTCCCCCCCAGCATTAAACACTGGCTGGCCCGCGGCCCCGCTCCCCACTCCACGTGCTCTTTGACAAACTGCGGAGCATCGGGTTCTGCCGGCCGGGTCAAGCGAACCAGGTCCACGACAAAGTCCAAGACATGGTCGGGCACGGGAACCTCCCGCACGATTTGCTGGCACCGCAGAATCTCCTCTCCATCGATCACAGGCTCGATTTT
>JBILWF010000351.1:0-4126 GCA_044370075.1 Chthoniobacteraceae bacterium
CTCCGCCGCGTGATTCGCTAAAGTGCACCACGTTGAGGCGTGTGCGGGCGATGATGCGGTCGCTTGAGAGCACGCGGTCTTTCTGCGTTGCCGCCCAGATCTGGCCCGTGCTGTAGTCGCCGTAGATGTAGTGGCCCTGCAACCGGGGATGTTTTTTGCCCCGGTACACGATGCCTCCGGTGAGGGAACGGAAGTCGCTGTGGGGATGTTCGATCAGCGCCTTGCTTACCGGAGTGGGTCCCGCTTTGCGCGAACGCTGAAAGTCGTGGTTGCCCTCCACCAGTGGCCACCCGTAGTTCTCGCCGGCGCGCACAATCCGGGCGTACTCCCAGAGATCCTGCCCGTTTTCGCCAACCCATACGTCTCCGGTTTGACGGTCGATGTGCATGCGCCACGGATTGCGAAAACCGTAGGCCCAGGTTTCCGGCCGCGCTCCGGGAATGGAAAGGAATGGATTGTCGTGTGGAATGGAGTACAGGCCCGAGCCGGGCTGGTTTACGTCGAGGCGCAGCACCTTGGAGTAGAGTTGGGTGAGGTCCTGCCCGGTGTCCCATTCGTCGCTGTCGCTGGTGCCGTCGCCGCTTGTGACGTAGAGCATGCCGTCGCGGCCAAAGCCCAGCGCCATGCCGTTGTGGCCGACCGAGCGCCACTCCAGCAGCACCTGTCGTGTGCCGGGCAGAATTCGTCCGGAACCCGGTTCCATCTGGTAGCGAAGAATGCGGTTGTTGAAGTCGTCCTTGCCCGGTCCGAAGCGTCCGTTGGCCCCGAGAAAAATCCATCTGTTGCGTGCGAAATCCGGGTGAAAACACAGGTCGTATACGGATTCCTCCAGCGACAGAAGCAGCTCTGGAACTTCGGTTTCCATGGAGGCAACGCGCTGGATCCGGCCCGCCCGCTCGGGCACATAGCCGTCGTTTTCCACCAGCAAAAACCCCGGCCGGTCCGGCTCCGGAATGAGTGCGATGGGGAAGCGCGTTTTGAGCCTGGGAAAAGCCACCACCGTGCGGAAGGGGGGCGGTGGTTCGGGGGATCCACGCAGGGGACCCGGGTGCCACTGCGGCAGCGGTCTGGCTTGCGCGCCGGCGGAGGGGCCCACGAATTTGAGGGGAACGTAGTTTTCGTACCGGTGAAAGTTGGGCTGTTCCAGCGGAGCGTTGGAGGAGAGGCTCTGGTTCTCGAGCCCCGCCGAGTAGTCGTACCGGCAGAGTGCGTGCAACCAGCTTTCCCCCGGGATGGGAGGGCCGCCGGTGGTAGAAAAATCGCTCCATGGAATGCGGCCTTCCACGGTCCAGCCCTGGTCCTTGTCGGTCCAGTCGTTGAGGGTGCCGCGCACCTGCACCGCCGACTCGATGTGGAAGGAACGTTCCCGCGCGAAACGCGCGTAGCCGCCCGCACCCCGCGACGGCAAAAACATGTCGAGCTTTGCGTTGGCCGCGTTGATCTCAAACTCGTAGTAGCCCGGGTGTTGTGCAGAGGGTTTGAAAAACAGTTCAAACACATCATTGGTCCAGATCGCGCCGTCCTGCGCGGTTTCCGTTGCGAAGACGTCTGTGTCCTCCATCTCCGCGGCAAAGTAGAGGTACTGCCTGTCCCAGAGCAGGCGGGCAACCGTGCGGGTGGGCGGCTTTTGGAGTCCGGGTTTCTGCTGGCCGGGGTCGAGCCAGCGCGCATGAAAGGATTCGACAGTCTGTGCTGTTTTCCAGACGGGGTCGTCCAGTTTTCCATCCAGCACGGGCGCCTGCGGGGCCCAGCGGCATTCCGCGGGGGGCGGTGGTGTGCCGGCGGGCGGAGTTTGGGCGGAGGCCGCGGCGGCAAAGGCGCACAGGGCGATTGTGCGGAGCATGTTCGCACGAACCGGCTGGGGAGGCGTGGGCAGACGCATAGGGGTGTGGCGGTGCGGAAGGGATGGGCTCCGCGAGGGAGAGCGTTGTGCTCGAGGAGACGGGTTTTAGTAAGTCAGATTCGTTTCCATGTCTTCTCTAAAGGGGCCTGCCGCAGTCGCGGCTTGAAGGCACACTGCCCGTAACGGTGTGGTGTTTTTCTTTCCAAAGAGCCTGCCGCGCGGAACCCAAGGCACTGTCACGGCATGAACCCCGCCTGTGTCCGCTGAAGTTCCGCATGAAGGGCGGTGCGGAGTGTTTCCAGCCTTTTCCGGGATTCGGGCTGGGAGATGAGGTTGGCGAGCTCCTCGGGATCCTGTTCGAGGTCGTAGAGCTCGTCTCCCACGCCGGGTTTGAGGTAATGAACCAGCTTCCAGCCGTCCCGAACGACGGCAGTATACCAGGGAACGGCGTGATACTCGGCTTTCCCCGGCTCGGTGTTTACGAGTTTGGAAACGCGCGAACCGAAGATCTCTCCAGTGAACTGATACAGACACGGAGCCTCCCACGGCGCGGATGGGTTTTGGAGCAGAGCGCTCACGTCGCGGCCGTGCGTTTTCCAGGGCAGCGCCACACCCGCCTGTGCCGCCATGGTGGCGACCAAATCCGGGGCGTTCACCGGAGTGCGGCAGACTTTCGCTGCCGGCGTTAAACCCGGCATCGAAATGATCAGTGGCGAACGATAGGTGGCGTCATAGGGACCGAGTTTTGTGCGAAAGCCGTGTTCGCCCATGCCGAATCCTTGATCCGCCGTGTAAATGATGAGCGTGTTTTCGAGTTGGCCGGTCTCTTTCAATGCGGCCAGTAATTTTCCCACCCCCTCGTCAATCGCGGGAACGCACTCATTCATCTGACGCACAAAGTGTGCGAAGCTCTGTTTCTGCTTCGCGCTGGTGTCGCCGAAGCTCTCCCCGTTTTTGGCTGCAACGGGAACACCGTCCGCGTCGCGAATCCAGGACTGCGTTTTTTCAAGGTAGTCGGGTTTTCCGGGGCGCGGCGGAAAGATGTCGCGCGGTACGGGCACCTCGGCGTTTGCGTACAGGCCCTGATGCCGCGGAGCTGGCTTGGAGGGGCCGTGAATGCTGCCGTAGCACAGCCAGAGAAACCACGGTTTATCGGCCTCGCGGGTCTTGCCCCGGATGTAGTCCTCGGCCCATTGGGAGTAATTGTCCGCGGGATATCCGTCCGCCCACTGCTCCCGGCCGTCGATGGCGAGCAGCTGCCGCGTGTAATACGCGCCGGCGTTCTCCGGATGCAGCGGACGGTTCCACACGATTTGGTGGTCCCAATCCCGGTTCCAGCCGGCATCGATGCCCGTGTGCCACTTTCCGATATGTGCGGTGTGGTAGCCGTGTTTGCGAAGGACCGCGGGCAGAAAAGGGCATTGATGCGGATCATAAGTGCTCGCCGGATACGTGCCCTCCATGCGCATGGTTTCGATGCCGTGGGGATGACGGCCGGTGAGCAGAGAGGCCCGCGACGGCATGCACCATGCTCCCAGATAGGCAGCATGGAAACGCACGCCGGAAGCCGCCAGGCGGTCGATGTTGGGGGTTTTCACCCAGGGCCACGACTCGGGGTAACACCCCACGGTTTTGTATGACTGATCGTCCGCAAGAATGAACAGAATGTTTGGACGTTTGGGCGGTGAGGCGTCGACGGTTTGGCTTCCCGAAAGCCACGCCAGCGCGAGGATGCCTTCGGACAGCAGGGCCGCGAACCAATACAGGGGTGAGGCGGGGGGTGAGGCTCTGCGCATTTGTATGGGATTAAGTGATATCCAATTTGCAAGCAAGCGCCGGGGCTTGTCTTCGCAGCTGCAAAGGCCGGGTAAAATGGCGTGGACCCGGCCCCGGGCACACTGAGCCTGATGGCGTCCCGTGAGGGGCAGGCTGGCGTGATATTTTCAACGGCAGCACCCCGGATTGGTGCAATCCATGGAAGTCACCCCGACTGGCTTGTGCTCGCGAGGGTGTGAGCGCTTTTTGCCGCAGAGGTCCGCTGGAGTTCAACATCCATCAACAGCCGTTGCATGAAGCGAAAGCGCTCCATGGAGCGGGTGGGCCTATTTTTTACCCGGGGTCATTTCCGGTTCTTCGTTCCGTGTTCCCGGTCCCTGGCTTCCTGTTCGAGGGATGCTTTGATCGCGTCGTTGAAGGCTTTGGTCCGCTCAGTCTCCGAGAGTTCGGCCGCAACGGGCGCGTCTCCCGCATAGTTTCCCCCCACCCAGCGCAGGTTGCGTATGC
>JBILWF010000352.1:0-4101 GCA_044370075.1 Chthoniobacteraceae bacterium
TTGGTTACCTTCGATCCGAACAAGTCCACCGAGCCCCCGACCACTTTATGATCGAGCAAAAAGCGCACTGTCCCGTAATCCCGCGCCCGCGTCAGCACGGCCTTGATGCGATAACGGCCCGATTTGGCCACCGGGAGCGCCAGCTCCAAAACCTCACCCACCGCCCCTCCCCTCCAGAACAACTGGAAATCGCCCGACCACATTCCCTCTAAAAAACGGTTCATGCGCTGCACCGCTGCCGGGCGCCCCTTGGAAAGAACCCGCAGCGATTCCCCCTCCAGCACGCCCTCCACCGCATACGACCGCTCTGCCTTCGGCGCACCCGTGCCAGGCGATGCCACCTGCCCCGGACTCCGCAAGTAACCCACCAAATCCCGCAACTGCTCCTTGGAAAGCCCGGAGAATAACCCCACCGGCATCATCGAAATCCCGGGCTTTTGAACCGACTCCACCGCCTCCTTGGGTACCTGCTCCTCTCCGGCGACCGTCTGAACCGTGAAGGCGACATCGCTCTCCTGGCGGATCATGCCGCTCACCACCCTTCCGCCTTTGAGCGTCCAAACCTGCAACTCGTAATCCTTGCCGATGACTGCATTCGGATTGATGACATTTTCCAAAAGGTAATCCACGTTCGCGCGGTTTGAACCCGTCAAATCGGGACCAATGCGCCCTCCTTCGCCGAACAGCTGGTGGCAGTGCCCGCACACCGATTGAAAGAGGACGCGGCCCGCTGAGAGATCAGCCCCGTTCAAAAAGGCGTTGCTCAGAATCGCCTTCAACCGCGCATGCTCGGCTCCTGCATTCTTCGCCTGCGCATCCGCATCCCCGAGCCGAACGATTCCCCACGCTTTCTCCAACAACTCCGCGACCCCGGGATCGTTTAAACCCGCGATCTGGCGTGCCGCAAACACCGGGATGTCCGCGCGGGAGACCCGCTTTTCAAGCAGCGCATTCAGGAGCAAGCGCGCGCCGTCGACGCGCCCCGCCATGGCTGACACCGCGGCACCCTTCTCCTCGGCGCTTAGCGTTTGAAAAACCCCGAGCACCTTTTGGAGAAAAGCGACTCCCCCGCCCTCCGGCTTGAATGCCGCCGCGTCCAAACTCGCCGCATTGCGCAGGGCTTCCAAACGCATGGCCGCATCCCCCAGCAGGGGCTCAAGCGTTTCCGCAAGCGAGGGGTCACCCGCGGCTGCGAGCGAACGCAGCGCACGCTGCCGACGTTCAATCGGGCTTTCGGAGCGCGCGACAAGCGCACGCAAATCGCGCGAGGCCGCCGGATCGTCAAACAGCGCCCCTAGCGCGGCACGCGCATCCGCCAAGGAAACGGCTTCCTCTTTACCACCAACAATCCACCGTTCGCACGCCGCGTACACCGCGGCCCACGAAGACGGCGCGGGCACATGCGAACGCCCCTTGAGCGCCTCCAGCACCGCTTCCAAAAAAGTCACCGCGGCCCGGGGTGACGCGGCCTCACGCACCGCCTGCAAAAGCAAATCCAGCGCCTCGGGAGTGCGCATTTCCCCCACGCGCCGCGAAATCAACCCCGCAGGCACGCCCAGCTTGGAACTCCGCGCCAGGGCCAGCGCCCGCTCAGGATTCGCGGGCACCATCGGCTCCGTCGCATACCACAGCATCTGCGGAATATTTTGGTCACGCTCGTCCTCCTCAT
This sequence comes from Chthoniobacteraceae bacterium, assembly GCA_044370075.1. Classification (GTDB taxonomy): domain Bacteria; phylum Verrucomicrobiota; class Verrucomicrobiia; order Chthoniobacterales; family Chthoniobacteraceae; genus Chth-196. Next base: position 1,670 of record JBILWF010000352.1, read on the forward strand.
GCTGGAGAAGCCCCTCCAAAAGATCCCAGCGTTGGTCGTGGGGAAGCCGCTGCAGGGCGCTGCACAAACCCAAACGCACCACGGGCGAGGGATCCTCGCGGCACAGGCGCTTCATCTCGCCAAAAAATTCCCCGGATGGATTACCCTGCTCCATGGCGAGTTGAACAGCCCACCGCCGCACGTCCGCATCGGAATCGCGCAACAGCCGGAGCCAGCGCGCGGAATTGTCTTTATCCCCCGTTGCATGCAGCCACCACATCAACCGCAGACGCTCCTCCGCGGAACCGCTCCGAGCCAGCAACTCATCCGCCCGCCCAAGCAGCTCGGCCGGCAACGCCGCCTTTGCGCGATACTCCCCGACAGCCTTGCGCGCCATGCGGCTCAACCATCCGTTCTCCTGCAGCTGCAACTCCAGCGTCGACGCGGGATTCCAAAGGTCGGCGGAAAACTTCCACGGCTTCCACCCCTCGCTGCGCACACGATACAGGCGCCCGTTGGAGCGATCCCAAATCTCCGTTTGCCTGCTGTGGCATTTCTGCCGGTCGTACCAGTCGCTCAAAACGAGGCTCCCATCCGGCGCAGTCTTGATGGTGACCGCAGTGAAATTGAAGTCGTTCGCCTTCAAAAAATCGGGACCGTGCGAAGCCCGATATCCGGATCCCGCGGGAAGAACCTTTTCCGAGTTGATGCGCTTTCCGTGAATGTTTCCGAGATAGGGGCGGTCGCGGTACTCGGGTGGAAAAAGCGTTCCATCGTAAAAGGCCAGCCCACAGTGGGCGTGTCCCCCACCCGCATCTCCGGGGGAGTTGCGTTCGTTTTGCCTTCCCACAAAGTGCGCGTGGTCCGCTATGGTCTCTATGTTTTTATATACAAACGGGTTAAAGTGCCCAATTGGGTTTGACTGGCGCAGGTAATACGCCCCCTGGATCACGTGCCAGAAATGCGGGATCACGCAGGCCTCCGAAAACAGTTGACCCCTGGCGTTGTAATCCAACCCCCACGGATTCGAGGTCCCCTGCGCAAAGATCTCAAACTCGGAGCGCACCGGGTGCCAGCGCCAGTACGCACAATTCATCGGTTTGCGCTCACGGGGCGCGCCTCCCGCGGCACCCGTGCGGTTGCGCACCTTCGACTGTGTGAACACCCCATGGCAGCCGTAAAGCCAGCCATCGGGTCCCCACACAAACGAGTTCAACGTTTCGTGCGTGTCCTGCCAACCGAAGCCGTCCGCCAGAACCCGCGGCGGACCCGCGGGACGGTCTCCCGCCGCATCGAGGGGGACGTGAACAAAGAAGGGAGCCGCTCCGAGGTACACGCCGCCGTACCCCACCTCGATCCCCGAAACCAAATTAAGGTGCTCCATAAACACCTTACGCGTTTCGTAGGTGCCGTCCCCGTCTTCGTCCGAAAAAATGAGAATGCGGTCATCGCCTCCAAACAGGCTCGCAGATTCCTCCTCGCTGAGCTGCTCCAACTGCGGGTCCTCGTCGGCGCGCGGTGTTGGTGCGTTGCCGCGGCGCGTAGGGTACGTGTTGCCCTCGACCACCCACAGGCGGCCCCGCGCATCCCAGCAAAACGCAATGGGCTGAACCAGGGCGGGCTCCGCAGCAATCAGGTCCACCTGAAAGCCTTTGGGAACTGTCATCCGCTCAATGGCCTGCGTGGGAGTAAGCAGCGGGTTTGCATCGGCGGGGGACTTTTGTGTCGATGCCCCGGCAGGCTGGGGTGCCGCGGGAGCCTGGGGCGCCGCAATAGGACGCGGAGGAGTCTTCGGGTCCAGGTTGGCCGCCAGGTCTTGCTCGGTGACACGCGACACGACGCCGTCCTTGGGAACCGGTGCCTTGGCGGTCCACAAAATGGCATTGAGCACCAGCTTGCGCTGGTTGTCGTTGGCCCAGCCCTTGTGAAAGTGGCCGCCCGTAAATCCAAAGCCGCGCCCTCCCCCGGGCCGCTCCGCCGCCCATGCGACATGCTGGGGCACTTTGTCGGCAACCGCCTTGCGCACATCCGGATTGCTCGAACGCATTCCGTCGGGGCGCTGCACCGTGACCTCCGGGGGCAGCGCCGTTAGGATAGGCGTCACGCCCTGCATGCCGGGACGGAAACGCATGTGGAAATACCATTCATCCAGCGTGGAGAAAGGCTGTACACCCGAGGCGATCGGGTGCGGCGGCATCTCCGTAAACTCCGCCTTCCAATGCGGGTTCACACTCCAAAACGGTTCGCAAAAACCACCCATCCAGTCGAGGAACTCAGCGCCCCCCTTTTCCTTGGGCACCTCCGTGGCCCAGTGAATGGCCATGAACCCGCACCCACGCTCCGCGGCCTCACGAACCTCGGAGAGGTGATCTCCCTGCAGCAATGGATGCCCCGTGAATCCGTCCGCATAGACCAACAGCGTATCGGCTTTGCGCAGTTCATCTGCATGGGGC
>JBILWF010000353.1:0-4097 GCA_044370075.1 Chthoniobacteraceae bacterium
GTCACGGGGTGGAGATTCCGGCGCGTGCCGGCATCGTCAGGGGCCTGCGGATGGCGACGGTGGCCAAGTGCAAGTTCGACCTCGAAATCTGCGGTGGCATTTATGTGAACGAGCCGTGCGTGATCGACCGGCACATGGTCAGCGGCCGCACCTACCACGACAGCGGTCATTTCGTAGGCCCCTGGATCCGCATGATCGAAGCGGCCCGCGCACGCTAAACGCAACGCCTCCGCGGTACCATGATCTCCCGGCGTTGTTTTCTGCAGACTGCCGCAACTGCGCTTGTACTGCCCTCGTTTTCGCACAGTGCGGAGCCTGACGCGCTGGATCTTGGGTTCAGCCTCTACGGCATGAAAACCCTTCCGCTGGAGACGGCGCTGCGCACCTGCGCGGAGATCGGATACACGCATGTTGAACTGGCCCTCAATCCGGGATATCCCAGCGCACCCCGCGGGCTCGACGCGGATGCGCGCAAGGCGCTTTCCCGCAGTCTAGAGGCGCTGCGGCTGAAGCTTCCGTGTCTGATGGTCAACATCGGCCTCACCGGGGATGAAAAAGCGCATGCCGCCGCCCTCGAACACATCGCGGATGCGGCAGCCCTCGCTCACGATCTGCGCCCCGGAGCTCCTCCGCTTTTGGAGACGGTTCCGGGCGGCAAGCCGTCTACGTGGGATGAGCAAAAAACTCTCATGGCGGCCCGTTTGCACGAGTGGGCTGCGGTGGCGGAAAAGACCGGTATCCAGATTGCAATCAAGGCGCATGTGGCCAGCGCGGTGAATTCACCCGAGCGTTTGTTGTGGCTGCTGGATGAGGTCAAATCCCGGGCACTGGTGGCCGCGTACGATTACAGCCATTTCGAGCTGCAGGGTATCGACATGGAGCGGAGCATGGAGGCTCTGATTCCGCGCACCCGCTTTATTCATGTGAAGGACTCCGAGGGCGTGCCGCAGAAATTCCAGTTCCTGCTTCCGGGGCAGGGGCGCACCGATTACCGCAGGTACTTCACGCTGCTGCGGAAGTTCCGGTACGCAGGACCGGTCTGCGTAGAGGTGAGCGGCCAGATTTTTAACAAGCCGGGTTACGATCCCGTGGAGGCGGCGCGAAGTTCGTATGCGGCCCTTTCTCGGGCGATGCAGGGATGAGGAGGTTTTTCTTTTCCCTGCTGGCTGTCCTGGGGCCTGTGCTCGCACGGGCTGAACCCCTGGTTACGGGCTTTGAGCGCTTTCATGCGGCGGAGCCGAGTGCGGAGGGGGGGCGTCTTTTATATAACGAACTGGGCTGCGTTAACTGCCACGGCGGCGTCACGGGGCTGCCCGCCCGCCGGGGACCGACGCTTGCGGGAGTCACCCGGCGCGTCGATGCCGGATGGCTGGTCGCCTATCTTGAATCTCCTGCCGCGGCGCGATCCGGAGCGACGATGCCGCACCTGCTTGGTGCCGGGGAGGCCCTGCCGGTGGTGCATTACCTCGCATCTCTCGCGCCGGAGGGAGCCGCGAAACCCAAGGTCCTCAAGTTTCTCAATGCAGAGCGTGGAAGCGACGTGTTTCACACCGCCGGGTGTGTGACCTGCCATGCTCCGGGGCGCGACTTTCAACCGCCGGGAGGAAGGCCCGCCGAGACAGAATTCACCTACCGTTCGGTGCCGTTTCCCGAGTTGGTGAAAAAATACAGCCTCCCGAGCCTGGCCGCTTTCCTCGCCGATCCGCTCAAGACGCGCCCCGACGGACGAATGCCGCACGTGGATTTGCACGAAAGCGATGCGGCGGACGTGGCGGCGTATCTGCTGGATTTTCACTACAGCGACGGCACCGCGGCAAAGCCCTTGCAGGCCTTTGTTCCGGACGCCGGGCAGGTGAGGGAGGGCCGGCGCATCGTGGAGGATCGCCGGTGCGCGGCGTGCCATGATTTTCCGGGGCACGCAGCGGTTTCAGTCATGCCGATATCCCCCCGCGCAGACGGGTGTTTGTCCGGCGAGCAGAGACCGGGCCGTCCCTTTTTCGGGCTGAGCGGCGTGCAGCGCGAAGCCCTGGTGCGCTACATCGCCGAACAGGGTGTCGTGCCCGATACGCGGGCCCTTGCAACGCTCACCCTGCAGGCTCTCAACTGCATGGCGTGCCATGATCGCGGGGGAGCGGGTGGCCCGGACCCGGCCCGGAAAGCATACTTTACCGGTGATCACAATCTGGGCGACACGGGATTGTTCCCCCCCGGTCTCACGGGCGTGGGCCGGAAGTTGAAGCCCGAATGGTTGAAGGAAGTGTTGCTGGGCAGGGGGCGTATGCGTCCCGCGATGCGCACGCAGATGCCGCGCTTTGGCAAGGCGGTCGATGGCCTTCCCGCGATGCTGGCAAAGGCCGATGCGCGTGCTGAAAAAACTCTCCCAGCGGGAGATGTGGAGCAGGGCCGCAAACTCTTCGGGGTGGGCGAGGGCAACGGCTGTATTACCTGCCACCGGTGGGGAAAGAGGCCTTCGCTTGGAATTCAGGCCCTCGACCTGAGCAGCATTTCCATGCGGTACCAACCGGGCTGGTTGCGCGATTATCTCGTGGATCCTGCCGCATCGCGCCCCGGCACGTTGATGCCCTCGTTTTGGCCCAATGGAATTGCCGCAAATCAAACCCTTCTCGGGGGGGACACGGATCTGCAGATTGCCTCGCTGCTGGCGTTTTCCTCTTCGGGTTCTGGGGAAGCCGAGGGGTTTCCTTCCACTGCGGGGGGCGAGTTTGAACTGATCCCCAAGGAGCGGCCGGTAATCCAAAGAACATTCCTGGAGCCGGATGGCACGCATGCGATTCTCGTCGGGTTTCCCGCGGGAATTCACGTGGCCTACGATGGAAAAGCCGCGCGGCCCGTGATGGTCTGGCGCGGCCGTTTTTTTGACGCGTACCATACGTGGTTCACGCGGTCCGCACCGTTTGAAAAACCACTTGGGGAGGTGTTTGGCGTCTGGCCTAAAGAGTCCGCTGCGGGCGGGTTGGGGGACGAGGAAGTGCGGTTTGGCGGCTATCGTTTGGACGCAGAGGGTGTGCCGATCTTTTTATACAACAAGGGCCCGCTACGGGTGGAGGAACGGTTTGAGCCTGCGCAGGGTGCCCTGCATCGAATCCTGAGGTGGAATGCTGCGGCTGGCGCTGTGCCGCTCGTCACGCATCCCGTGGGGCTTGTCGTGCGCGAGGAAGCCGGGCAGCCGGGCATGCTGCACTTCATCTACACATGGAAATGAAAGCCCCGCCTTTCTTCGCGCTGTGCGCAGGGACTGCCCTGCTGGTTTTGCCCGCTCCGGCCGCTCCGCCGGACTACCAGATTGTGGATCTGCTCACCGCGCGCACGGAGGCGAACTCGCGCAGCGCGGAGTGGAAGCCCGCGCAAGGCATTCCACTGGAAGTGAGCGGGATGGACTGGATGCCTGACGGGCGCCTCGCGGTGGCGATTCGCAAGGGCGAAGTCTGGATGGTGGCCAATCCCCACGCGGAGGCGGCGGAAGATGTGCGGTTTTCGCTCTTCGCGTCCGGACTGCATGAACCGCTTGGACTGCGCGTGGACGGAGACAGCCTGCTGGTGACGCAGCGCACCGAGCTCACCCGCTTGCGCGATACCGACGGCGACGGTCGCGCCGATGAATACCTTACCGAGGCCGCAGGCTGGAATGTTTCCGGGGCCTATCACGCGTATGCTTACGGTCCCAAGCGCGACGGACAGGGACGGGATTGGATCACGCTCAACGTGGACATGGGCGAGCGCAGCAACAACGCCTCGGGCTGGCGCGGTTGGGCCGTAGTCAGCGCGCCCGGCGGCGGCATCCGGCCCATGATGGCGGGCCTTCGCAGCCCCTGCGGTTTGGGTGCGAATGCGGACGGAAACATGTTTTGCGTGGATCAGCAGGGAAACTGGGTCCCGGCCACTCCAGTGTTTCATTTGCAGGAGGGGGCCTTTGCACTCAATCCGGAAGGGATCGGCTCGCAGAACCTGCCGGGATCTCCGTTGAAACTTCCCGCGCAGGTGCCCGACAAGGTGCCATATCCGGAGGCTTTGGCGGCGGTGAAGTCGATGCGTCCCCCGGCCGTGTGGGTTGCCAACAACAAGATGGGGCGCCGCGG
>JBILWF010000354.1:0-4089 GCA_044370075.1 Chthoniobacteraceae bacterium
CACCGGCTGCCGGGTTGGTCTTTAAGGGAATCCTGACAGAAGATTCCGAGGGGTATTCCACACCGGATCGGCCCGTTTTTGTTCTTTCAGGAACGGTTTCCCGCGGGGACAACCCCGAAGCGGCCGTTGCCGTGCGCGGACTGGGCGCCGCGTCTTTTGCGAAAGGGGCTTCCAGCCAGTACGCGAGTCCGCATCCGGTCAATCTGATGGTGGTCAAGGGATCGCCATTTTCGGCGCCCGAGGCTGAGCTGGGCGCCCCGACGGGAATTGGATTCAGCAGTCTGCGTATTTCCTCCTCGGGGCTGGTGACGGCAACGGTCTGGGCGGCGGACGGGAGTGCCCCCGTGACCTCGGCCGGGCGGGTCTGCGAAACGGCGGGCGGCGGGCGGTTCAATGCTTTCTTCGCCTTGAATAACACCAGTGGCCGCAGCGCTTTGATGGGCTCTCTTTTTATCAATGAGAGCGGGGATGCAGCGGGGCAGTTGGACTGGCACCAAAACGCCTCCAACCGCGGGGGATTTCCCGATGGCATTCCGCTTTTGAATTATGAGGGGGTCATTGGATCGCGGATGGTGCCCCAACCAAAAGGACTGAACTTGGAGGGCTTTGAAGAGGGCCTGCGGAACGCAGAACTCGAGTTCACGGGATCCGATGGCGCTTCGGAGGATGTGATTGCGTTGAGCGTGAGCGAACAGGCGATTGAGTTTGCGGATCCTTCGTTCGAGCGCTCCGCTGCAGCCTCGGCGGCTCCATCGGCGGCTCCATCGGCGGCTTCCGGCATCGAGGCAACTCAGGGTCGCATCCGCTACAATGCCCGAACCGGGATTCTGACGGGTTCCCTCGTTTGGAGGGATTCCGCCACCGGCCAGCGTCGCCCGGTTGTGTTCCGAGGCATGCGCGCACCGGACGGGGCCGGAGTGATGGGACATTTCACGGCTCCCGAGAAGGCTGGAAGTGGAAGATTGGAAGCGGGGCAAATACGGATCCGGCCCGGCATCTAGGATTTATGGCTTTGTCGCGGGAGGCGGCCGTCTTCTCGTTGTTCGCGTAAAGGTGCCGGGCGGGGTTTGATTTTCTCGCGCGGCACTTGCTTCCCCGGATGTCCGTGCATCCTACTCGGGAGACTCTTTTTCCGAGCGGGTTTCGAAGCGCGTAAACTCCTTGAGGAAGGTGAGGGGGACGTCGCCCACGGGGCCGTTGCGCTGTTTGGCAATGATGAGCGTGGCTTTGCCAGAGGTCTCCTGGCGCTGTTCATCGCTTTCGGCGTAGTATTCCTCGCGGACTAAAAGGCCGACCAGATCGGCGTCCTGTTCGATGCTTCCGGATTCGCGCAGATCGCTGAGGCGGGGGCGCCCTTTGCTTTCGCCGCTGCGGCTCTCCGGGTTTCGATTGAGCTGGGCCAGCACGACGATGGGGATATTGAGTTCCTTGGCGAGGGCCTTGATGCCGCTGGAGATTTCCGCGATTTCCAACTGGCGGTTGTCTTGTGCGCGGCGCGAGGGGGAGCGCAGCAACTGGAGGTAGTCGATGAAGATCGCCTGAATGTCATGCTGGCTTTTGAGCCGGCGTGCCTTGGCTCGCAGTTCCAAAATGCTCAGGCTCGGAGTGTCATCAATGAACATCTTGCAGTCCGCCAACCGGGTTCCCGCGCTGGTGATGGCGGGGAAATCGCGCGGATTGAGAAACCCATCCCGCAGGCGCGAAAGGCTCACCCGGGCCCGGGAACAAATCAAACGCTGCACAAGCTGTTGCGAGCTCATTTCCAGCGAAAAGACTGCGACCGGTTTTTTTTGCTCCACAGCGATGTATTCGGCGATGTTCATGGCGAGCGCTGTTTTGCCCATGGATGGGCGCGCTGCGATGACGATCATTTCCGAGCCGTGTAGTCCGTTGGTCATGTCGTCCAGACTCTTGATCCCGGTGGGAAGGCCGTTGATGGAGCCCTGCCTCTCAAAGATCTCATGAATGGAGGTGATGGCATCCATGACCTCCTTGCGGATGTCAAAGTCCGACTCTTGGAACTGTCCTTTGGCGATTTCAAAAATGCGGGTCTCCACCTCGTCCAAGAGGGTCTGAACCGCTCCCGTCTCCTCGTACCCCCGGGCAGCGTACTCCGTGCACACCCGGATGATCTCCCGCAGCGTGTGTTTCTCGATGACGGAATCGAGGTAATAGTTCACGTTCGCCGCCGTGGGCAGGTAGGTGAACAGGTTGGTGATGAAAGCCGGCCCTCCAATGGCGTCGAGTTGCTGTTTATCACGGAGCTTCTGGGTAAGCGTGATGAACTCGATGGGCACGTTCTGCGACCACATCTCCTCCACCACCCCGTAAAGCGTCGCGTGCGCCGGGATGTGAAAATGTTTGGGTGTGAGTTTTTTTTCCGCGCAGATTCCCCCTACTTCCCGGGGGGCCAGCAGATAGCTGGATAACACGCCCATCTCGGCTTCCGGGGACTGGGGCAACATCCGGTGTGGATCGGGCTGGTGCTGGGTCTTGGAACGGAAATCCGGCTTCTCACCGGAGCCTCCGGCGAAACCGCGCTGTGGGGTGTCGTTTGACATAAAAAAAGGGAGCGGGAATATACCCGCTCCCAATTTAAAAGGGGAGTTTTGTGAAGATCGGGCAGGCCCCGATTACTTTGTGTGTTTGGCCTTCACCTTGGCCTTATATCCGCCCGCAGCGCGATCCTCGGACTTTTCCTCCTCGGTGTTCTCGGCCTGATCCTGCCCGCTGGCTTTCACATTCACATGAAGCTTGGCGGTTACGTCGGCATGCAGACGGATAGCTACTTCGTGGACTCCGCTCTCCTTAATGGGGCGTTCGAGATGGATCTTGTGGCGGTCGATTTCGATGTTGCCGCCCAGTTCCACTTTCAAACGCGCCGCGATATCCGATGCCGTGATGGAGCCGAATGCTTTTCCCGTTTCTCCGGTCGCGAGTTCCATCTGCAGCTTCATGCGGTTGAGGCGGCGGGCGATTTCCTCGGATTCATTGAGTTCGCGGGCCTCGCGTTCCGCGCGGCGCGCCTTCAGCGAATTGATGCGCTTGAGTGCGGCAGGCGTGATTTCCAGCGCCTTACCCGAGGGGATGAGAAAATTCCGGGCGTATCCGGGACGCACCTTGACGATGTCGGCCTCCGCTCCAAGGGTGGCGATTTTTTCGGTAAGAATGACTTCGGTTGTGGCCATATAAGAAGAGGTGGTCGGGAAAATAGTTTGCCCGCGGAGAGGGGGACTGAAATCTCCCCAATTGCGGGGGGCGAATCCAAAAGGAGCGGCCATGGAATGTCAAGCCGACAACGCCGGCAGGCATCAGGGCCGGATTAGCGCGCCCTTTCATGCAACGGTTGCGGCTTGTCGAAAGGCGGCAAATCGTTCAGCTAAGAGCCCCTGATTTATGAGTACCCAGAACACATACCCTAAACTGCACAATGCCATGTGGCCCGGTTTGGTCGGCAAAGAACCCGGCACCGACCACCCCCCCATCAGCTTGGAGCGCATGCTGGAGATGACCAGCGCCGCTGAGGTGGACGGGCACAAATTCGACGGAGTGGACCTCTTTCTGTTTCATCCTCACACGGATCCCGATGCGGGGGAGGATGATCTCAAGCGCATGGCGGATTCGATTGCCGCCAAAGGCCTTGCCGTTGGAAGCCTGGTTGCGCCCGTGTGGCCCGGAACGGTGGGCGACTCCTCGATGGGAACCGCCGAGCAGCGGGAAAAGTTTGTAACGGCGGTGCGCAAGGCCTGCCGTATTGCTGCAATTTTTAACAAGCACGGTGTGCGGCAGTATGGAGTCATTCGCATTGATTCGGCGGATTCCCCCTCGCACTGGGCAGCGGATCCCGCGGGAAACACGAGCAAGATCGCGCAAACCTTTCGTGAGGCCGGCAGGGTGGCAGCCGACCACGGGGAACGTCTCGCTGCAGAGGGCGAGATTTGCTGGGCGGGAATGCATTCCTGGAAGTACATGGTGGCCCTTTTGGAGGAAGTAGGAATGCCGGGAACGGTCGGGTTCCAGGCGGACCTCGCACACACCTACCTGTACCTGCTGGGCTACAACGCGCCGGAGCACGGGTTGTTGAAGCCG
>JBILWF010000355.1:0-4087 GCA_044370075.1 Chthoniobacteraceae bacterium
CAAAAAAGGAAACGATTCGATGTCGCCCAGCCCGGATGCTTGCATGCGCAGGATGACCTCCGCCAAGTTGGCCCGCTGAATCTCGGGTTGGGTGTGCGGAGGGCGTTTCGCAAAGTTCTCCTCTGAATAAAGGCGGATGGCCACTCCCTCCCGGACGCGGCCGGCACGACCGGCCCGCTGGTTGGCGCTGCTTTGCGAAATTTCCTCCACTGGCAGGCGCTTGGTTCGCGTGCGCGGGTTGTACCGGCTCATCCGGGCCAGCCCCGAGTCAATGACGTAGCGGACCCGCGGAATCGTCAGCGAGGTTTCGGCAATGTTGGTGGCGAGAATCACCCGCCGTTGCGGGCCGGGCTGAAAGACGCGTTGTTGGTCCGCGGAGGCCATGCGGCCAAAGAGGCTGAGCACTTCCGTGCCGCGTCCCAGAGCGCTTTGCATTCCTTCAAAAACTTCGCGGATATCGTTTTCTGTCGGCAGGAAAACCAGAACGTCGCCGTCTGCGGACTCCAGAAGGCAGTTTTCAGTGGTTCGAATGCAGGCCTCGCTTAGCGTGGTTTCTCCCGTCAAATCGCCGTCCTCGCATCCGGTTTCCAGCGGAAGATAGCGGATCTCCACCGGCCATAAACGGCCGGAAACCTGCAAAACAGGCGCGTTTCCGAATGCTTGGGAGAAAGCCTCCGTATCCAAGGTTGCCGAGGTGACGACCAGCCTCAGGTCAGGACGCCGGGGGCGCAGATGCCGGAGATAGCCCAGAAGAAAATCCACGTTGAGCGACCGCTCGTGGGCCTCGTCCAGAATGAGGGCGGAGTAGCGACGTAAAAGCGGGTCGGACTGGATCTCGGCCAGCAAAATGCCGTCGGTCATGAATTTGACCTGTGTGCGGGGCGACGTGCGGTCTTCAAACCGCACCTTGCACCCTACTTCCTGTCCCCAAGCAACTTTCATTTCCTCGGCCACCCGTCGCGAGATGCTGGAGGCCGCCACGCGCCGGGGTTGCGTGCAGCCCAAAAGACCGGTCCGCCCCCAGCCGGCTTCCAGGCACATTTTTGGAAGCTGTGTTGTCTTTCCCGAGCCGGTTTCACCCGCGATGATCACCACAGGATGCTCTCGAAGGCAGGCTACGATCTCCGTGCGCCGGGCGACGACAGGCAGGTCTTCGGGGTAGTAAAACTCGGTCATTTACGGGCGGGAGTCGGGTGGTCCGGGGGGAGCGAGTTAACCCAGCCTTTGCGCGGGGGAAAGCCGTTTCGTGGGACGCGTCAAAGGATGCGCTCCTGCAACCCGCGACTCCGGTACAGGCTGGGACACGCTCCGCGCCAACAAGAGTCTTGCTTCCTTCGGGCAGCCCTGTTGTTACACTCTCACAACGTTCCACCCCATGGACAGCCCCCGGCGCCACCGTCAACCCTCCTCCCAGGCTCCTGACGTATGTCCATCCATGTCGCGTTGTACCACCGAACGTCCTACCGCTATGACCGTCCCGTCCGACATTCGCCCCATGTAGTGAGGTTGCGCCCCGTGCCGCACTCGCGCACGCACATCGTGAGCTACTCGATGCGCATTGGCGGCGGGGAACATTTTCTTAACTGGCAGCAGGATCCCTTCTCCAACTGGAACGCCCGCCTTTCGTTTCCCAATCCCATGCGGGACTTCGACGTGGAGGTGGAGGTTGTCGCGGAAATGTCCGTGCTGAATCCCTTTGATTTTTTTCTCGAGGAATCGGCAACCGCGGTGCCTTTCTCTTACGAGGGCGTCCTGCAGCGGGACCTGGCACCGTTCTGCCTGACGCAGGCCGCGGGCAGTGGGGCACGCGGCCTCGAGCAGTACGTGGAACCTTTCCGGCGCAAACTTGAGGCAGCCCGGGGCGCCTCGGAGACCAATCGGCTTGGGACGGTGGACTTTTTGGTGGAACTCAACCAGTGCCTGCAGCGGGACATTGCCTATCTTATCCGGATGGAACCCGGGGTGCAGACTCCCGAGGAGACGTTGGCGAAGCGGACGGGCTCGTGCCGTGATTCCGCGTGGTTGCTGTGCGAGATTTTGAGGCGTCTGGGTTTTGCGGCGCGCTTTGTGAGCGGGTATCTCATCCAGCTAAAGCCCGACGTGAAGCCTCTGGAGGGGGCCGGGGGGGCGGAGTCCGATTTCACCGATTTGCACGCATGGTGCGAGGTGTATTTGCCGGGAGCCGGCTGGATCGGGTTTGACCCCACCTCGGGGCTCCTGGCCGGGGAGGGGCATATCCCGCTTTCCTGCACGCCGGAGCCTTCCACGGCAGCGCCCGTTACGGGGGCCACGGAGAAGTGCGAGTCCCGGATGCAGCATGAAATGCGGGTGACGCGCATTCAGGAATCGCCCCGGGTGACGCGTCCGTACACGGACGCCCAGTGGGAGCGGATTGAGGCGCTCGGACACCGCATTGACGCGGATCTTGAGGCGGGGGACGTGCGGTTGACGATGGGGGGGGAGCCGACCTTTGTTTCGGTTGAGGATCCCGACGGGGAGGAATGGAACACGGTGGCGCTTTCGGCGCGCAAGAGGCAGCTCGGCGGGGAGCTTCTGAAGCGCTTGAGGGCCCGATTTGCGCCGGGTTCGTTTCTGCATTATGGTCAGGGGAAGTGGTACCCCGGGGAGTCGCTGCCGCGGTGGAGTTTGAATGCGTTTTGGCGGCGGGACGGGGTGCCTGTGTGGAGGGAGGAAAAATGGGTTGCGGACGAGTCGGTGGATTATGGGTACGGGGAGGAGGAGGCGGTGCGGTTCGGGGTCCGCCTGGCGGAGGTGCTGGGGGTGGACGCGGGGCGTTGGATGCCGGGGTACGAGGATGTGTTTTACTACCTGTGGCGGGAGGGGCGGCTTCCGGCGAATGTGACGCCGGAGGATGCGCGGTTGCGGGATGTGGAAGAGAGGGCGCGTCTGGGGCGGGTGTTTGAGCGGGGGCTGGGGCGGGTGGTGGGGTATGCGCTGCCGTTGCGCTGCGAGCAGGGGGTGTGGCGCAGTGGGGAGTGGTTTTTGCGCTCCGGCGGAACCCTCTGGCTTGTTCCGGGCGATTCGCCCATGGGCTACCGGCTGCCGCTCGAATCGCTGCCGTGGGCGCCGGAAGCCGACCGCACGGTTCCGCCCGCGGAAGATCCCTCGGTGCCGAGGCCGCCCCTGCCCCGGCTGGGGCGGCGCATTGGGCCGGGGCCCGCGCAGGGCCGGGACTTCCCGCGGGAGGGGGGGCGGGCACCGGAGGCATCCCTCCCGGGCGGGAAGTATGCGATGGCCCCGGGGGGGGGGATCCGCACGGCCTTGTGCGTGGAGTCGCGGCAGGGGCGGGTGCACGTGTTTGTGCCCCCGGTTTCGAGGCTGGAGGATTATTTGGACCTTGTCGCGGCTGTGGAGGAAACGGCCGCCGCACTCCGGATGCCCGTGATTTTGGAGGGCGAGGCGCCGCCGCGCGACCCGCGCCTGCTCAAGCTCAGCGTGACCCCCGATCCCGGGGTCTTGGAGGTGAACCTTCACCCGAGTGCTTCCTGGGGCGAGTTGGTGGGGCGCATCGAGGGCCTTTATGAGGAGGCGCGCCAGAGCCGCTTGGGGGCCGAGAAATTCATGCTCGATGGACGGCACTCGGGCACGGGCGGGGGCAACCACATTATTCTCGGGGCGGAGACTCCGCTGGATTCGCCGCTGCTGAGGCGGCCTGATTTGCTGCGCTCGCTGCTGACCTATTGGCAGAATCATCCAGCGCTGAGTTGGGTGTTTAGCGGGCTCTTTATCGGGCCGCTGAGTCAAGCGCCCCGGGTGGACGAGGCGCGGCAGGACAGTTTGAAGGAGCTCGAGATTGCCTTCTCGCAGATTCCCTCCCCGGGGCAGGCGATTCCTCCGTGGCTCGTGGACCGGTTGTTTCGGAACCTGCTGGTGGATGTGAGCGGGAACACGCACCGGGCCGAGTTTTGCATCGACAAGCTGTATGCGCCCGAGTCGAGCAGCGGGCGCCTTGGATTGTTGGAACTGCGCGGGTTTGAAATGCCGCCCCATCCGCGAATGAACCTTGCCCAGCAGCTTTTGCTGCGGGGACTCGTTTCCAAGTTTTGGAGGCGGCCTTACGAGAATC
>JBILWF010000014.1:0-12259 GCA_044370075.1 Chthoniobacteraceae bacterium
GCCGGTTCTTCGGGAGACCAGGTGCAGGTGAAAGGCGAGGTTTTCGCGGATTGGCAGTTCTGCGTGCAGCAGGGCCGCGTTCTTCGGATCCGCGTGCAACGGGACATTTGCGGGAGAGGCCGGGGCGGCGATGCGAAGGCCGGCTTCTCGCACCGGTTCCGAGGTCTCGAAGTTGAACGATGCGGCGGTTCCCACGAGGGCTTGGATTTGCGGAGAGGCATCGGTTTGCAGCAGGTCGGGTTTTCCCGTGTAGGGCGGGAACCGGAGCTGCCATGCGTGTGACAGGGCTTTGGGGCGGGCGGCGGGTTGGAGGTTGAGCAACGGGGTCGATGCGTCGCCCGAGTGGACGCGGTACTGGACCCGCTGCGATTGAACATCCAGAGCCGCGATGAACCGTCCGGTGCCGGCGGGGGACATGGCCACGGACTTGGAGGGACGCCCGGCCGCATGCACTTCCAAAACGGGCGCGGTTTCCCCCGGATTGTGTATTTCAACTTCGATGGGGACTTGTTCGTGCTCGGGTACGAATCCCTCACGGGGCGCGGGGTGAAGAATGCGGATTTTTGTGAGCGAAGGGCGCTCGATGTCTACGAACGGAACAAGGGATCGGGCCATGTGGACTCTGCCCCCTTGCGTGAGCAGCAGCAGCAACGCGGGGATTGCGGCAGCCGCAAAAAACCAGGCTTCGCGGCGCAGAGGGCGTTGGACGGAAAGGATATCCGCCGGCAGGTTCCGCACCCGTTGTTGTGCGTCCTTTTGCAGGAGTGGAAGAAAGCCCGACCGGCCGTGCGCGGATTCCGGCGAGACAGCGGAGAGCTCGACGGTGCTCAACAAGCGGCCGCCGAGCGCGGGCGAGGAGTGCTCAATCATGCGAGCCAGAGTGGCGTCGTCCGGAGGATTGCAGAGGGCCTGCCCGGCTTTTTTCCATGTCGTCCACGCAGCCGCTGCGTAGATGGCGAGCGCAAGGGGGAGACGAAATCCATCGGCCCCCGCGATGCAGTAATCCAGAAAAGCCCCCGCCAGAGCGCCTGCAAAAAGGGTGGAAAAAAGCGTCAACGCGGCCTTTCTCCACAGAAGGCGCTGACGTTGCGCGGCGAAGCGGTTCAACACACTGCGTATGTCCATGGTGGGGTGCATGGGGTCTGGGAAATCTAAACCACGCCAAGCCGTTTTCGAAGAATCCATTCGACGCCAAGCAGAAATACCACTGCAAAAAAACACGGAAAGCTCGACCAGATAGGGATTTGACGTTCCAAAATCTCCCCCTGTCCTCGCGGGATTAACTCCTCGGGAAGCCGGTTGATGTCGGATTCCGGGAGGTACTTGCCGTGAAAATCGGCCGCCAGCTTTTGCAGAAGTGCGGCGTTTTGGTGCGTGATTTTCTGCTCCGTACCCAGAGGGGTCTCCACCTCGAAGTCCGCGGACAACTCCCCGGCTTCCGCAGGGATCGAGGAGTCGGAAAGACGGAACGCGTAGTGGCCCGGTGGAAGCGGCTGTGTCCGGGCTTCGTAAGTGCTGCCGTGAATTGCATCGGGCGTGAGAGCGAATGAGGCAAAGAGCGATCCGTTTCGGAGCAACTGAGCATTCAAACCGGGGCGGTCGGGGGACGGTGCGGAGGGTGTGCCCCGGAGTCTCGCGCGAAGACGTACCGCGGCCCCGGGTTTGTAAAACGAGTCGCCGCAATCCAGCGCGGCGGCGGAGTTCTCCACCATGAACGGTTCTTCGGTGAGCCAGTCAGTGATTTGATTCCAAAACCGCTCCTGATGCAGTCCCCCTACGCGGATCCGCCACCTCCACGTTTCGTCGGAGGCACTGTACAAGACCCTTCCTGCGCCGAAGGACCGGAAAACGAGCAGCGGCAGGCGCTCCCCACCGCCGGTGGCCTCCAGCAAAACTTCCGATCCCGGAAGGGGTTGGCTGGGGCTGATCCGGCGTGGCGCTGCGAGCTGCAGCCAAGCCTCGGCTTGCGATGGAATGCTCTCCCCCCGCTCGTTGGTGAGCGAGAATGCGGGCAACTGCGGCGCCCTCCCGACGGGAACGAGTTGGTGCCGCCCCGGGGCAAGCGTTGCGGCCCTGCTTTCCGGGGGGAGCAGGCGCACGGGAAACGCGGTGGCCAGGGGTGTATTCTCGAGGGATTGAAAGTCTCCGCGCGGTCCATCGAGGAGGATGAGCGTTCCCCCGCGCTCGGATACAAATTCAGAAAGCCACCGCAGTTCCTCGTCACGAAACGTGTTTCGCGGACACTCCCCGAGAAGAATCACGTCGTATTCGTTGAGGTCTTTTTGGGAAACGGGAAATTCGCCGGCACGGTTTCCCCTTGGAAAAGGCTGCGCGCCGGTGGGTGCGGATGGCAGCAGGGCGTTGACCATCCACTGCGGGTTGCGCTCGAAAAACGACCGCAGGTAGCGCGTTTCCCACCGGGGGCGTCCGTCTATCAGCAGCATGCCGCGCTTGGTGGAAGCCAGACGCACGGGAAAGGTGGTTCGGTTATTTGTTGTGCGCGCTTCCTGGGCGAGGGCGGGGATCTCGACCGTGGCGGTGAGCCTTTGCGCGCGACTCGGCGAGGGATCGCCGGCCGCCGGTTCCGCAAAGGCTTTGAGCGGAAATTCAAAGGGAATCACCTTGTCCCGCAGTGCGTTGGTTTGAAATGTTTTGCGCCAGACTTCTGTTCCCGGAAAAGAGATGACAACCTCGAACGGAAGACCGGGCGGCATGTCGTCGGTGATGTGAATCTTTCCGTGAAGACGGTCCCCAGGGTGTGCGCGCGCGGGCGCTTCGACGCGTTGTATGGCAAGGTCTGGAGGCGGTTTTTCCGAACCGAATCCGACCGTAAAAACCGAGACACCACTGTGATCAAAATCCGAGGTAAGCTCGAGGGGTGAAGGTCCGGAGTTATGCTGGCCGTCGGAAAAAAGAATGACGGTGGATTGCGGCGGTAAACGTCCGATTACAGGGGATGCGTTAAGGGTTTGAAAAAGAGTTTGATGTAAATCGGTGGATTCGCCGGTGGCGTCGGGAAAACCTTTGGGAGCGGCCTCGAGTCCCTCCGCGGAACTCCACATGGGATTCAGGCCCCCCGCGTCGAGGAAGAGAAGCCGGACATCAAAGCGGGAGTGCAGCTTGGCCAGGAGCGACTCGGATTCGCCGTAGAAGAGATGCGATCCGAGGCGGCTCAGCCGGCTGAACGTAGCCGTTTTGGAAAGCGAGTCGATGTCCTCCAGCCCCATGCTTTGTGAACCATCCACCACGAGCAAAAGCGGAGCCAGCCGGCCGGTTGTCTGTTTTATCTGAAGCGTGGGGCCCGCGAGCATCAGCACGAGGAGGACAATTGCCGCGGCCCGCAGTAGAGGAGGCAGACCCGCAAGCCTGCTCTTAACGCCCACGAGTTCCCTTTGATACAGAGTCCACGCCAGACCGCCCAAAAGAGAGGCCGCGGCGACAACGTAAGGCAGAGGCCAGTGAGCGTTGAAAAAAAACCGTGTCATGACGCTGCTCCGGTTTGGGGGCGGAACCGTCTTTGCACCAACTGCTCCGCAAACAGGGCCAGCAGCAGGATTGCCAGAAGCGGTTGCCAAACCTCGGTCGCTTCCGGTGATTCCCCGGAGGACGCCAGCAGGCTTTCGGGGGAGTCCGCAAGCCGGGAGTCGAGTCGCTTTGCTATGTCCCGTATCTGGTCCGCCGGGAGCCGGTCCATAGAGGACTCCCCGGCCTGCATGTGGGCCGCAAAATGAATGGGCGTTTTTGAATCCGGGCCCAGCGTGTAAATCCCGGGAAGGTCCGTCTCCTGCGTTTCAAAACGAGTTTCCGGGCCGAAGACCCCCGGTGTGAGGTCGATGCGCGAACCATCCGGGCGCTGCAATGGGAGGTTTTTTTTGAAAAGACCCGAAGCATCAGAGTAGAGCAGGGGGCGCCCGACGGGCAGGCTGCGTTCCGGCGAGGCGCGGTGCGCGCAATGGGAAACCATGCGCTGCATGATGGGCACGAAAGCGGGTCGCGCGGGGAAATTGCTCCATTCCGCACTGCATGAAATTGCAGACTGCAGGACGATCCCGCGCCCGAAGGAACGTTCGATCCACAAGGGATCTCCATGCGAGAGATGGGCGAGTATGAGCGCGGGGTTTTCTTTGGCGGCGGTGGCTGGGAGAAGTGGAAACCAGCGGTGGGCCTGAAACCCCGCGAGTGCGGAGCGGTCCTCGCGGAATATTTCAAGTGCGGGGTGATCAAAGGAGCCCTCTGCAATACCGGGCGCGCCCCCCGGTGAAGGGGTTGCGGCGGGGGTGGCCTCCCGCAGAAGGGCGGGCAGCAGTCCCGATCCGTCGCGATGCAGGGAGCGGTTGGTCCACTCCGTGTTCGTGAGCGAACCCGGAAAAAACAGAAGGCCTCCTCCGGAACGCACGTGATTTTCCAGGGATGCAACGAGCCCGGGTTCGAGCGGCGATGTGTTGGCGAGAAGGATGGCGGGGAAATCGGCGAGGGTTTGCGAGCGGAGCTCTGCGGTGGAAATGACCCGGGGCCGGAGGGAGCTGGCCGACTGTGCGTTTTCGGGGGAGACCGGCTGCAGTGCGAGTTCCACAAAGTCGGTTTCCCCCTCGAGGGTGAGGGCGGAGGGTTTTCCGTTCACGAGCAGCACGGGAATCGGAGGATGTACCAGTACGCTTGCGGCGCGTGAATTGTCCCACGCGAGGGGGTCGGAATCCGTGATCACCTCAACGGAATGGGAACCCGCATCGGGAAACAAATGCACGAAGGTGGCCCGGGTGCTTTGGCGCGCTTGAAGATCGAGGTGTTGCGTGGCGAGGGGCTTGCCATCGATCTTCCAGAGAACGGTCCGTGATTGTTGGGGCCGGTCACCGTGGTTGCGCAGCGTGGCATGAAAGGTGACGGACTGGTTTGGCGTGATGGATTCGCGGGGGAAATCCAGAGAATCGATGGAAATGTTTTCCGCCTGGAAAGGCCCGGTATCGTAGAGGATGAGTTGGGGCGGATGCGGCAGGGTTCTGAGCTTTTTGAGAGCGGAGAGGCAGTTTTCGATTTCGGATTCCGACCAGTTCGAAGATTGGAAATCAGTGAAGAGAAGGATCTGCCGGCGGGGGGATTGCACGCGGGTAACACGGCCGGATGCCGACGCGAGGGCGTCCGCGATCCGAGCCGGGAAAGCGATGGGGTTTGTGTCGCGCAAACGGTTGTAGATGCGTTGTTTTTCGTTGGAAAAGGGTTCCGGGTTTTGGTCGGGATGTGACAGGCGAATCAGGCAGCATTCGGAGCCGGCGGGCAGGGCGTCGAGGAAACGGGTGGCAGCTTTTTTCGCGCGATCCATGCTGCGGAAGCCGTCATGGGATGCGCCCATGGAGGCGCTGTCATCGAGCAGGAAGAGGCATGTGGATTTGGGCAGGCTGCCCCAGAGTCTGGAGGCTCTCAGCAGCGGCCGGCTCATGCACAGGGCGAGCAGGGCCGGAATGGCCATGCGGATGAGCAACAGCAGGAGATGGTGCCATTGGACCCGCCGGCTGGTACGCCGCTCGCTGGGGCGCAGGAGTTGCATTGCGCCCCAGCGCACGGTCTTCATGCGGGAGCGGTGAAGCAGGTGAATGATTAGGGGAACCGCCGCCGCTGCGGCACCCGCGAGGAGAGCGCCGTTGAGGAAGGTCATGGTGCGCGGAGCGGTTTTGAGGATCCCGGGCGGCCCTCCCGCGAAGCGAGATAGCGCGAAAGGACCAGCGAGCAAGGCTCATCGGTGACGGCGCGCGCCAGATCAATTCGCTGTTTCTGGCAGCCGCGGGAAAGTTCGGTGAGGAATACTTCGAGGTTTTCGAGGTAGGTCTTTCGCATGGTGGCCGCATCCAGGTTTTGAAATTCCGCGGGGCGCTCGAGGGATTCAAAGCGGTTCCAGCCATGGAAGGGAAAGTCGAGTTCATCCCGGTCGAGCAGATGGAAGATCACGACCTCGTGCTGGCGATGGCGCAAAAGGGAGAGGGCTTTGAAGAGCGAGGGCAGATCATCCAGGCAGTCTGAGATCAGCAGGATCAGCGCACGGCGCGGCAGACGCGGGCTCAATTGCTGGAGGGTTGCCGAGAGGCTGGTTTCGGCGGGCGGGCCGGTTTTTGCCAGTGCCTCGGCGAGCAGTTGGAGGTGGTTGGGCGTGGAGCGTGCCGGAAGAAAGTCGCGGAGCTTGGAGTCAAAGGTGGCGAGTCCCACGGCATCCTGTTGCTGCAGCAAAAGCATTCCGATGGACGCGGCGAGTGACCGCGCGTAATCCGCTTTGGAGCCCGGTGCGCCGTCGCCGCGGTACTGCATTGAAGTGCTTACATCCACCAGCAGCATCGCCTGCAGGTTGGTTTCCTGTTCGTACTCCCGGATGTAAAACCTGTCGGAACGCGCGAACGCCTTCCAATCCAGCCGGCGGATTTCATCGCCGGGAACGTAGGGGCGGTGTTGTTTGAAGGTGATGCTGGCGCCTTTGTGGGGTGAGCGGTGCAGGCCGGTGGACAGTCCCTCCATGGTGCCACGCGCCAGCAGAAGCAGACGCGCCGCCACGGCATCGGGTTGGGACGCGGAACTCGGGGTGGATTCTGGGCTGCCCATGGTCCGGGTCCGGTGCGGCTTACAGCGGCGGCTTGACGTGGGTGCGCGGCGTTGCGGCCAGCAGGCGTTCAATGAGGATGTCCGCCGTGAACCCCTCGGATTCGGCGGTGAAACTTGGTACGATGCGGTGGCGCAGAACGGGTTTTGCCAGGGCTTCTATATCCTCCAAAGCCGCGTGAAAGCGTCCCTGAAGCAGGGCCCGCACCTTGGCGGCGAGTACGAGGCTCTGGCAGGCCCGCGGGCCCGCCCCCCATCCGATGAACTCTTTTACGAAAGCCGGGGCAGTCGGGGAGTCGGCACGCGTGTTGCGAACCAAATCCAACGCAAAATCCATCACGTGCGGAGGAACGGGGACGTGGCGTGCCGTTTTTTGGCACTCCAGAATTTGGGCTCCGTCTATTACCGGTACTAGTTCCGGTTTGTAATCGCCGGTGGTGCGCTCGATTACGAGGCGTTCTTGCTCGCGGTCGGGGTAGCCTACCAAAATGTGGAAAAGAAACCGGTCCTTTTGCGCTTCGGGCAGGGGATAGGTGCCTTCCTGTTCGATGGGGTTTTGCGTTGCGAGAACGAAAAACGGTTTTTCGAGCTGGAGAGTGTGGCCGCTCGCCGTCACGGAGTGCTCCTGCATGGCTTCGAGGAGAGCAGCCTGCGTCTTCGCCGGGGTGCGGTTGATCTCGTCCGCCAAAAGCATTTGCGTAAAAAGAGGCCCCTTTTGGAAAACAAACTTCCTGTGGCCCGTGATCGGGTCCTCCTGAATGATGTCTGTGCCTGTGATGTCTGCGGGCATCAGATCAGGCGTGAATTGAATGCGGCGGAAGGACAGCTGCAGCGTCTGGGAGAGGCTTCGGATGATCGCTGTCTTTGCAAGGCCCGGGACGCCCTCCAGAAGACAATGTCCGCCCGCGAGAATGGCAATGAGCAGCTGTTCGATTACGTCGTGCTGGCCGACGATGAACTTGGCAATTTCCCCGCGAATCCTGCCGTATGCATCCACCAGAAAAGCCGCACGGGCCGCGTCATCCGCGGGGATGTCGGAGGTCGTCTTCTTTTTTTGAGGGGAGGCCGAGGGGAGATTCTCCGCGCTGGCGTGCAGAATGGTGTAGTACGTGGTACGGTGCTTGGCCCAAGACTGCGACCATTCGGCGCCCGAGCGTTTGGCCAGACACGCCTCCAGATCGGCCGGGTCGCGCAAATCGAAGTAGTGGAGCAAGTGCTCCGGTGTGGAGTGGAAGACCAGATGCTGTTCGTGGAGGACGATGAGCGAGTCGAAAAAGCGAAGCGGTGCGGTGGGCGCAGCGGTTGTCAGGATGAGATGGCCGCGCAGCGCCACGGCGGCCAGCAGCGAGAGCCACGCTTCCTGATCCTTTGCTGAGATGATTTCCGGCGGGTGGGGAAATATGAGAATCGAGGGGTGCGAAAGCAGCGCGATGCCCAGCGCGAGGCGAGCCTTTTCAAACGGGGAGAGCGATTCAACCGGGGTGTCGGCGTGCGAACCCAGATCCGTGAGCTCCAGAAGTGTTTCAACCGGTGGTGTCGGTGCCTGCGGGTGGGCGGCCTTCGATGCGCTGGAAGTGTGCTCGGCAAGAAGGGAACGGATCGAATCCCCCGGGGATGTATCGACCCGTTTTGCCCACGTGACTCTCGCAGAGGCGTGTGTTCCGGAGGCATCGATTTTTTCGCCGTTCCATGTCACAAGTCCCGCGCTGGCAGGGGCTTTTCCCGCCGCGGCACGCAGCAGAGAGGCGGCAGCGGAATGAGCGGGGTCGATGATGCCCACCAGTCCCGTGCTGGCAATGCGCAGCGACGCGCGCGCGGAGGCAGGCGCGGAGGAATCGTCGACCAGGGGGGAATCTTTGAATTCGAGCACGGCGCTGTTTTTGCCCGAGAGTAGTTCCGGGGGTAAGTAAATTTATGGGCGCCGGTCCTCGGGCGCGCCGTTGGAAACGGCTCCGGAGAAGGGCGGAGATGTCCCCTTGCTCTGGCGGGCGCATTCATCGGCGACCGTCTCCAGCAGCGCCAGAAAACGTTCGGTCTCGTCGGGGGAGAGTGCGTTGAGCACAGCGTCTTGCAGGGATTGGGCGACGGATTGAGCCTGCTCAAAAATCTCGAGTCCGGGTGGAAGGATTTGAACGCGTTTGGCGCGGCCGTCGGACTCGTGCCGGACGCGCCGCAGCAGTCCCGCCTTCTCCATGCGTGCCACGGTTGCTGTAATGGTGGCCGGATCGCTGGCCATGCGGGCGGTGATTTCCGTCTGGGTGAGTCCGGCGGGCGGGCTTTCGTGGAGCCAGCGCAGGATGGAAAATTGGTCCGGCGTGATTCCCAGCGGGGCGATGCGCTGACGGAACGCCTGGTTGAGCGAATACCATGCGCGACGCAGCAGGGGCGGGAGGCGGCGCATCGCAGGCGGGTTCACGTTTGCGGAACGGGAATGTCGATGTAACTCAGCGCCCACTCGCGCATGAAACGGATCTGGGTTGGCCGGATTCTGTAGATGATCAGCGCCGGGTTGTCCGGTTGTCCCAGATAACTGCGCAGAAGCGGGTTTTGGCTCCAGATGGTTTCAAGCTTCTCGGGATCGCCGAGAATCTCCGCCACGCCCGTGATGCGCACCTGATCGTGGGCCCCGTCCATGTAACAGAGTTCCACCTTCGGGTTGGCGGCAATCTGGTTGGTTTTTCCGTAGTTGCGCAGGTTGGCGACGTACACCACAAAGCCTTCGGTGCGCACGGGTGAGACGGGACGCAGGCGGGGTTGATCGCCCTCGATTGTGGCGAGCATCGGAAACTTGGCGTTCTCGATGGCGCGCAGGGCGAGTTCGGGAGCTTCCTCCGGGGAGACGGGGGCGGGGGTTGGTGGTTTGCCCATGGCGGATGCGTGGGAAGGTTGGGAATGGCGGAGGGGGACTTCAGTTCGTTTTGAGCACTTCGATGAACGCTTCCTGCGGGATGTTTACGCGGCCGATGGCTTTCATGCGCTTTTTGCCCTCTTTCTGTTTCTCGAGGAGCTTGCGTTTACGCGAGATGTCGCCGCCGTAGCATTTGGCGGTCACGTTTTTGCGCTGGGCCGAGACGCTTTCCCGGGCGATGATTTTGCCGCCGATCGCCGCCTGAATGGGTACGGTGAAGAGCTGCGAGGGAATCACCTCTTTGAGTTTGGCCGCGAGTACGCGGCCCCGGCTTTCGGCTTTGTCGCGGTGTACGATGCTGGAGAAGGCGTCCACGGGCTCGCCGTTGACGAGGATGTCGAGCTTGACCAGTTTGGAGGGGCGGTGTTCGGCGTGCTCGTAATCCATGGAGCCGTAGCCGCGTGTGATGGATTTGATCTTGTCGACGAAATCCACAAGAATCTCGTTAAGAGGTATTTCGATGGTAAGCATGACCCGCCGCGTGTCGAGGGATTCGGTATGCTTGAGTTCGCCCCGCTTGTCCATGATCAGCTGCATGAGCGGCGAGATGTGTTCGTTGGGAATCATCAAAAAGCAACGCACCATCGGCTCGCGGATTTCGGCAATGACGCTTGGGTCGGGCAGGTGCTCGGGGTTGTCCACGAGCAGCATGTCGCCGTTGGTTTTGTACACCTGATAAATCACCGAGGGATAGGTGGCGATGATGTCCATGTTGAACTCCCGCCGCAGACGCTCTTGAATGATTTCCATGTGCAAGAGTCCGAGGAATCCGCAGCGGAATCCGAAACCGAGGGCAACGGAGCTTTCCGCCTGGTAGACAAAGGCTGCATCATTGAGCTGCAGCTTGGCCATGGCTGTTTTGAGGTGCTCAAAATCGGCAGTGTTGATCGGATAAATGCCCGAGAACACCATGGGTTGGATTTCCTGAAAACCGGGCAGGGGGCTCTCCGCGGGTTGTTTGGAGTTGGTGAGGGTGTCGCCGACCTTGACCTCGGTGCTGGCCTTCATGTTGGCGATGACGTAGCCCACGTCGCCCGCGTGGAGCATGGCCTGCTGCACAAACTTGGGCTGTGTGGGGCGGAAGATCCCGACCTCCTTGACCTCGTAGGGCCGGTTGGTTGCCATGAGTTTGACGGTGTCACCCGCCTTGATGCAGCCGTCGACCACGCGCACGTACACAACCACCCCGCGGTAGGTGTCAAAGGTGGAGTCGAACACCAGCGCGCGCATCCGGGTGTCGTCGGTGCCGGAAGGGGGCGGTATGCGGTGCACGACCGCCTCCAGAATGTCCTCGATGCCGATGCCCGCCTTGGCGCTGGCCAGGATGGCCTCCTCGGCGGGGATGGCAATGATCTCCTCGAGCTGGCGCCGCACGTTTGGCAGGTCGGAGTTGGGCAGGTCGATCTTGTTGATGACGGGCACGATGGTGAGCCCCTGCTTCATCGCCAGATGCACGTTGGCAACGGTCTGGGCTTCCACGCCCTGGGCGGCATCCACCACCAGAATGGCCCCCTCGCACGCCGCCAGCGAACGGGATACCTCGTACGCGAAATCCACATGCCCCGGCGTGTCCATGAGGTTGAGCTTGTATTCAACGCCGTCTTTGGCGCGGTAGTTCATCGCCACCGGATGCGCCTTGATGGTGATGCCCCGCTCGCGCTCCAGATCCATGGCATCGAGCAGCTGGTCCTGGGATTCCCGTTTTTCAACGGTACCCGTGAATTCGAGCAGGCGGTCCGAGAGGGTGGTTTTCCCGTGGTCGATGTGCGCGATGATGCAAAAGTTGCGGGTGCGGGAAGCAGACATAAGTGAAAAGGGGAGCCCTCCGTGCTGGGGAGGGCAGTCCATCACTATGCGGTCGGTTGGTCCAAGGGTCAATCGACGAGGGGCATTTTGGGGCGACGCGGCCCGCGGCCTGTGCGCATCGGGGTGTCCGTGAAAACGGCCGTTGGGCAAACAAGTTTGGCTTTAGGGCGTGATGCCCGTAGCGAGGGCCTAAAAAGGTCGAAGATCGGCGGGTTTTACTGGCGGGTCTTTTGCGGGTGCTACGGGGGAATGCGTCGCGGGGAGGGAAGGGAGAAAGAATCCAAGGAAACAGGGCTCCGGCGGTTTTACATACCGTATACACATCAAGTCCGCCTCGTCATATTACCCCCGCGTCCCATGAAATTCCCCCCGACATGGAGGCTCCCCGCCCTCTTCCTTTCCGCCGCCGCTGCGTACAACGCGCACGCCGCCGGGCTGACCCTCGTGGAAAACGGTCAACCCAAGGCCGTCCTCATCGTCCCTCCGGAACCTCCCGCCCCGCCGCCGCCAGCTGATCCGAAGGCAAAGGTCCCGCCGGTTCCAAAGTCCAAGTGGCTGCGGGCCGCGGAGGCGCTTCAATCCTACCTTGAAAAAATGAGCGGTGCGCGCTTGCCCCTTCTTGTGGAGGGACAGCCCGATGACACCGGGATGCCCGTGAAAATCGCGGTTGGCCACACCAAGCTGGCATCCGAGAGTGGCATCGATATCCCCCGCGGCTTTAAGGATGCCGTGGGCGATCCACGCGCCTTTGAGGAGGAGGCTTTCCGTATCGAGACCAAGGGGAACCTGATTGCGATTGGAGGCAACACCGACGGCCCCTACCAGGGCACGCTGTACGCGGCCTATGAGTTGCTCGAGAGACTGGGATGCCGATGGTATTTTCCCGGCGAATGGGGCGAGGTTGTGCCGGAAAAAAAGACGGTCACCGTTCCCGACTTAAAAGTCTTTTCGCGTCCCGACTTTGCA